>JAFQNY010000040.1 GCA_017395765.1 bacterium | reverse complement strand
GCTGTTGCGTGCGCCCTGAATCCAATTGCAACCGAGGTCTCGCCTGACGCGTTACCATTTGCGCCCATAGACACAGCTGCGGTGCCAATACTTGTAAAACCTCCCCCTATAACAACACTACTACTACCGGTTATATCGGTAGTAGATGTTGTCACTGCAATAACATTCTCAGCTTTAATACTCGGAGAACCTATACCTATTGAGTTATCACCAGCAATATTTGCGGACGCCCCACGACCAAAAAGAATTGTTCTGTCTGCATTATTAGTTACTCCCTGTCCAATTGCTATATTGTTTATTGCATTTGATGAGGAATCTATCCCCATTATAATAGAATTATCGGCATATTTATATGCATTAAGAGACGTGCCAATTGCAATAGTGTTAACAGAAACTTTTGAACTAACCTTACCCGCCTCCATCTGGACATTATTACCGATAGCTATTCCGGAAGCTTGTTTCGCCGTAACATTACCAATCGCAATAGCATCATTTGGTAATTTATCTTCTCCTCTTCGAAGAGAGGCATCAGGGCCTATTGCCACTCCGCCTGTTGTACCTGGTTCTATTGTTCCGGCAGTAAAACTAATATTATTATTCAAAAAGCTTATATTTGCAGCGACATTGGGAGTCTGAGTCTCATCGGTCAACCTTATATGCGGATTGCCCTCTGATGCGATGTGTAGGCGGGGTGTTGTATTAGGATCAGGGGGGACTCTGCCGGATTCGCTTGTTCCGATCGCTACAGCATTATTCAGCCTATCAAAATACAATGCTGACAGGTCATTATTCCACTCCCACTCACAACCATTAGCCGCTTCTGATACCATTCGTCGGTTAATCATTGGCGCTGATGCCGCTGCTACTATTGATACTATCAACAGTACTATCATCATTTCCATCAAGGAAAATCCGCTCAATCTTTTCATTTTCATTGTTAACTATCCTCTTCGGCAAAGCCGAGTTCTCTTCTCCCGTAATTACAGACACGCAAAATTACGGGATTCATGCTCAAATTTTATATACATGCATTATAACACATCACTTAACCTTTGTGAACCCTCAAAACCGATTCTTTCACTTTTTTATAACAAATTTTTTCGGCTTAAAATAGCAAAAAAATTTTTTATGTGGTTTACTATATATATGAAAATTTCACCAATCAATCAGAATTTCAACTTCAAATCAACACAAGAATCAAAAGAACCTAAAAAACGTGAGTTTATTGATTCATTCCTTTCTGTTGTTCGAAATCAGAGCGATGTAAACGATTGCGTTGCCGTTCCAAGAGGGATTTTTAAAGCTTATTTATGGATTATGGGCGGGTTCGGACTCATCGGGATTTCAGGAGCTTTACCCGCAAAATTAGCCAAAACAAAATCCGCTCTTGCAATCATAGGTAATATTTGCAACATGATTAGCGCATTTTACTTTGCAAAACCATTTGCGTTCAAAGGGGTTTCTCCAACTGTTAAACCGGAAGAGATAAACAAATAATTATAGTCTATGCTACAGAATTTGCGTTATTAGCAGTTACTGTTATGCCTTCCATAATTGTGTAAAAATCTTCTTTCGGCAAAGTTGACATTGTTTTCATTGCGTAAGACAACAAACTCACTTTATCATACCAACGACGGGAGTTTGAAAGTTTATAAAGCCCCAAAACCCTATCAATACCAATACTTACATCAGATTCTTCATCTTCTTCATGAAGTTCTTTTATCTGTTTAACAACCGTTGTTAAGTCTTTAGACAAAGCTCTCCTTTGAGAATCATCCATATCTTTTAGTATTTCCAAAGCTCTTTGGGTATGTTCATTCGAATCGTACCAACGTCTATCGTACATTACCTTTTCTCCCCGAGATAACGATATTTTCTCCTCTTACAGTTTGATTATAGCCAAAATTACTTCAATTTGAATCATACGTCCGTATGAAGTTTAAATTCTGGTTTTGTTTTTTGCGACTTTAGCACGTTTTTTACGTCTCATCAAATCAACAAACGCTTCTAACCTTGTTAAATAACCCGCTTTTCCGGTTTGCTCATCCATAATTAGAGCCAGCAACGGAATGTCATGTTCGGTTCTCATTGTAGGGAAAATATTTTGTGACATAATTTCCGGCATACAAGTAAACGGCGAAATATGTATAATCCCGTCTTTACCTTTTTTATCAGCAAAAACTACATCAGAAATACATTCCAAAGCATCACCGCCAATATCTCGCATCAAATAAGGTTTTGCCATTCTTTCAGCTCTTTGCAAATGAGTTTCTTTGTTTTGAAAAGCTTTTGGAATAATCGCATCCTTTAAGAAACTGCCGACAGTAAGACTTCTTCTTGTTTGAACCCCCATTCTGCCCAATTCTCGCTCAATGTTTTGGTTTGAAAACTCATCATTAACTAAATATATTTCACCTGTTAAATCAACATGTAAAACTTCACGATTTTCATCAATCTCAGTTTTTTCAATCTCTTTCAAAGCTAATTCATAAGCCTTTTTTAAATCCAAAGTCGATTCAACTTTGTCAATTATTTTCAAAGCTTTGTTATAATTCTTTTCCGCATCACCAAAACGCACCTCACGTGCTCTGTAATAGGATAATGCCGTATTCAAATCGTCAATGGCAAAAATCTTTCTGATTGTTATATTTATTGCACGCATAATCAAGACAGGGTCATTTTTACCTGAAATCTCACGCAAGAAGTTATACAAACCCTTTATACCGTCATACAAAGAAAGTTCAATATAATTTGCTTTATAACCCAAATCTTTTAAAGTGCTATAAATATTGTTACCATACTCACCTAAACGACAAATTCCGGGAGATGTTATCATCGCAACATAATCTGCACCGCCTTCTATCGCTTCAACAAAATTTCCCAAAATCAGCTTGTATGGCAAGCATATCGCTTCCGGAGAATTTTTTGTACCAAGAGACAAAGTTTTTTTGCTTGTATAAGGCGGAATATAAGGTTCAACTCCGACTTTTCTTAATCCGGCTGCCCAAGCGATAGATATTGTTCCCATATGAGGAAATGCAACTTTTATTTTCTTTTTCTTTGCCATTTATACTCCCTTTACAAATTTTGTTACAACTATTATACTTCAAAAAAATTTTGATGTATAATTCGAATTATGGGGAGAATAGTTCAACTATCAAAAAACGTAATTAATCAAATTGCAGCAGGTGAAGTTATTGAAAGACCTTTTTCTGTTGTAAAAGAGCTTGTAGAAAACTCTATCGATGCGGGTTCTACAAGAATTAGCATAGAAATTTCAAACGAATGCAGAGATTTAAGGGTCGCTGACAACGGTTCGGGGATTCATCCCGATGATATTTTTCTTGCGTTCTCAAAGCACGCAACAAGCAAAATCTCTGACGGCGAAGATTTGTTCAATATTCAAACAATGGGGTTCAGAGGAGAAGCGCTTGCAAGTATTATATCTATATCAAAGCTAACTTGTGTAACAAGAACCAAAGATTTTGACTACGGAACCAAAGTCGAATGCCAAAACTCAGAGGTTAAACAGACTCAAACAGGTTGTGCGGTCGGAACAATTATGGAAATCAGGGATTTGTTTTATAACCTTCCCGCAAGATTAAAATTCTTAAAAACAGCTAAAACAGAATTCGCATACATAAACGAATTTATACAAGCTATTGCATTAATCCATCCAGAAATCGCTTTTGAATTGAAGTTTAACGGGAAAATTATGTTTAAAACATCTCCCAACAAAGAACAACTTCAAACAATCAGGGAAATTTTTTCGACCGAAGTTGTAACAAACCTCAAGCCGGTCTTGAAAACAGACTCTCTTTCAGGGTTAAAAATGTCGGGATTCGTTAGCGCTCCTAACTTCACCAGAGCAAGCAAAAAAGATTATTATATGTATGTAAATTCTCGCATAGTAAAATGTCCGGTTTTCCAAAAAGCAATCGATACTGTTTACAGGAATTTAATCGGAAACACCAAGTACCCGTTTATTATTCTAAATCTGGAAATACCGGCTTGTGATATTGATGTTAATGTTCATCCTACAAAAAAAGAGGTTCGATACAAAAATCCGAATCAAATATTTAACTTTATTTATTCTTCAGTCGATTCCGCATTAAAATCTATCGTTGAAAAAGATTTACCAAAACCGACCCCTCAGCCGGAAATAATACAAAAAAAAGAAGAAAATATAATACAAGATACTGAAATCTTTGTAGAAAAAGATTCTCAACTCTCTGATTTTTTCAAAAAAGGGTTTGAAGACAATTTTATTGAAAACATTCCGCCGAAACTGGAAGTTATTTCTTCTCCGGCGATAAAACCTCCGGTAAAAGAAACCATAAAAGTAGGAGTTCAAGAAAAACTTATTGAGCAACCGGAGTTTAAAACCGAAGATACTATTATCGGACAATATAAAAAAACATATATATTAATCGAGAAAGAAAACGGATTAGAAATTGTTGACCAACATATTGCCGATGAAAGATATATTTACGAAAAACTTAAAAAAACAAAAAACATAGACTGTCAGCTCTTATTTATCTCTGATGTTTTAGAAGTTTCCCCTACAGACAAAGAGCTTTTAGAATACAACAAAGATAAATTGACAAAATTCGGGTATGAAATCGAAGCTATTTCAGATAAAGAAGTCATTTTCAGAAAAGTTCCGCAACTGTTATCAAAAATTTCACCGAAAGAAATTTTAGCTGATATTTTAGATAATATGCACGGGGATTTGGATAATATTGAAGAGCAAATATTAATAACAACCTCTTGCAAGGCTGCTGTTAAAGCCAATACTTATTTAAACCAATACCAAATGGAAGAAATAATTAAGAATTGGAGAACTACTCAAAATCCGGAAACTTGCCCTCATGGAAGACCTGTTTCCAAATTCTTTGAACACAAAGATTTAGCAAAATTTTTTCAAAGAAACAGTTAAATTGTTTCTTTTTACATAATGTTTATTATTCCCCTCTCCGAGGGGGGGTGTTTTATTTTTTTTACTTGGTACTTTCTTGTACCGACAAGAAAGTACCGCAAAGAAGCTCTCAAAATCGTGAGATTCTAAGTCGCTTAAAATTTGCTTTTATGTAATATGATTTATTTTTCTTTTTCTACTGTTTTATCACTTTTGGTAATGATTAATTTATCATTTTCCATTGTGTATTTAACCATATTCTTAGTTGGGTCAACATCTAAAAATTGCAATATTGTTGAATTTAGACATAATGCCCATCCGTTACCGTTTCTCATTAATTTTCTATCGTATGCCATAATACAAACCACCTAACAATGTCCTTGACATGATAATATCTTTTGTAATATGCTAAATCTAACCGGACGATTAACCCAACGAGGTATGTATGAGTTATAAATTAGCAAAATGGATAGAAAACGAATTTGATCGTAATGCTTGGTTTTTTGGAGAATTTAAAGGTGGTTTAATGGCATCTTGTGATTTTATTGACTTTGTTTTGGCTGATAATGATTTTTTAAAAATGGATAAAAATGATTTACAGTACATAAGAACAGTAAGAAAATGTTATTCTAATCTGAAAAGACTGACAAATGAGATGATAAAAGAAATCGGAGAATACAAATTTGCTTTCACCCAACTTATAGGTGAAGACGAGTTTTTGGAAAATAAACAAGGCTATATTAACAAAGAGTCTGAACAAGCAAAAGAATACTAAAATTACAGGGTCTTACATATATTTATTCTGTTAAAAAATTTTTTCTATAATATTTATTATTAGATTTTTATTTTAACTTGGTACTTTCTTGTAGCGGTTCAAAAGTTTGAATCATAAATAAATTCTAATAATCATTATTGCCCTTTCTTTGACCGCAAAGAAAGGGCGAAAGAAACTCTCCGTGCTTTATTTTCGTTCGTTAATCAATTGTAACGCTCGACTTTAGGCAAGCAAACTCGGTGCTTTGCACCTCAAACAGTGCTTGCCCTGCTATTGTCTCGCTAACATTGATTACTCACTCCAACAGGCACGGACTTTTTTATACTTAAATCGCGCCTAGCGTAGTGAACAATTAATGTTAGCGAAACATCTTCAAAGCCGGTGCTGTCTGAGCGGAGCGAGTTCACCGGCTCAGGTTGAGCGTTACAGTTAATTAGTGAACGGAGCTTCAGCGCGAGAGCTTCTTTGTGGTACTTTCTTGTCGGTACAAGAAAGTACCAAGTTAAAAAATATTAAAAAATGTTAAAGCCAAAAGCTTTTAAAACTAATCCGCTTTTGGAGATATTCCCCAATGCAACTTGTTTCTTAAAACATTATAAAATCGGCCTTTGTTCAAAAATGCTAAAACAGCTTTTGAAGTTGCAGTTTTTATTATTATATCATTAGTACACGTTTCTGTTTCATATCCATCAGTTGAAACAGAAAAAGAACTATCGGCACTCGAGACTCGAACCTCTTCCGTACACGGCACAACTAGCGGTCTGGCATTCAATGTGTGCGGACAAATCGGAACTATAGTAATTGCCTCAATTGTCGGATATATTACAGGCCCTCCCGCTGATAAACCATAAGCTGTTGAACCGGTAGGCGTAGAAACAATCAAACCGTCCGCAATATAATCACAGACTTGCTCATTATTAATCGACAAATAGAAGTTAGATGTTCTTGAAGGATTACAACCTTTTATTACAAAATCGTTTAATGCTAACTTGTTTAAAGATGTAAGCATCATACGTTCTTCAATACAGTATTTTTTTTCTAAAACAGAATCCAAAATTTCATCAATATCTGACGGTTCAGTTAAAAAACCTAATCGGCCCAAATTTAAACCCAAAACCGGAATTTGCCATTGAGAATAAAATCGTGCAGCCCTTAAAAGAGTTCCGTCACCACCGATTACAATTGTAAATTCACCAAAATTTTCCATAGAATCCAACGGAAAACTTTTAAACTCAATCCCAGCCCTTAACAGTTTCGCTTCAATCTGATGCAAAACTTTTTCATAATCAGAAATAAATTTGTTATAAATAACATTGATTTTCATAATGCTGATTATACCATGTAAACTGATTTTATGTTAGTATATGTTGTAGAGAGGTGATTATAATGATAGAAATGAAGGTAATGGGTATAGCGCTTGATGTGAGAACTAATTCTCCAATCGTTGTGCTTCATGATTTAGATAACAGAAAAGCTTTGCCTATCTGGATCGGTTCTGCCGAGGCAAGCGCAATTATAAGATGTATCGAAGGACTTGTTGTTTCAAGACCAATGACCCACGATTTGATTGCAAATTTAATCGAAAAAACCGGATACAAGTTGGATAAAATTGAAATTAACGATGTGGAACAAGAAACTTATTATGCAACATTATATTTATCTAAAGGAGAAGAAGTTCTTGAAATAGATGCAAGACCTTCTGATGCCATCGCTGTTGCCATGAGAGCGGAAGCACCGATTTACGTTACTGCAAATGTACTTATGAACGGCTCTGTTTCAACTGATTCTGCAAAAGATGAAGAAGAAGCTAAAGAATTCAAAGATTTTATCCAGAATATAAAACCTTCCGATTTCGAAAAACTTATGAACGGACGTCACGAAGAAACCGATCAGTAGGGTTAAATATACCTCTGACTCGCAGTATATCTAACAGATTAAAAAAATAGTGGAGAAAAGTATGAACTTAAACAAAAATTATGAGAATTTGGAACAAAGTTATTTATTTTCGACTATAGCTAAGAAGGTTAACGAGTTCGTTTCTAAAAATCCTGATAAAAAAATTATTCGTCTTGGAATTGGAGACGTAACAAAACCGCTTTGTAAATCTGTTGTAAATGCTATGCACAAAGCAGTTGATGAAATGTCTGTTCAAGAATCTTTTAGGGGTTATGGTCCGGAACAAGGTTATGATTTCTTGAGAATATCCATTCAAAAATACTATTCTCAAAAAAATGTCACTCTGGAGCTTGAAGAAATCTTTATTTCTGACGGTGCAAAAAGTGATTTGGGAAACATTTTGGATTTATTTGACAAAGACAACACCGTTCTTGTACCGGATCCGGTTTATCCCGTTTATGTTGATACCAACATCATGAACGGCAGAAAAGTTGTTTTTGCGAATGCTAACAGTGAAAACGAATTTTTACCGTTACCTGATACAAATATAAAAGCTGATATTATCTATATTTGCTCACCAAATAACCCTACCGGAGCAGTGTATAACAAAGCTCAATTAAAAACTTGGGTCGATTATGCAAACTCAAATAACGCAATAATCCTTTTTGATTCGGCTTATGAATGTTTCATTTCAGACCCTGAATTACCTCGTTCAATATACGAAATTGAAGGAGCTAAAACTTGTGCAATCGAATTTTGTTCATTATCCAAAACTGCCGGATTTACGGGAACACGATGCGGGTACACTATCGTTCCGAATGATTTAGGCAAACTGAATAAAATGTGGTTACGCCGACAAACAACAAAGTTTAACGGAGTGCCTTATATAGTTCAACGAGGTGCTGAAGCAGTATTTACAGAAGAAGGCTTAAAGGAAATCTCTGAAAACCTTGCTTATTACAAAGAGAACGCAAAAATAATTTCTGAAACAATGAAAGAATGCGGAATATGGTTTGTTGGGGGAAAACATTCTCCTTATATTTGGCTAAAATGTCCTAACAATATGTCTTCTTGGGAATTCTTCGACTATCTTCTTGAAAACGCTCAAGTTGTCGGAACTCCGGGCGCAGGATTCGGTAAGAACGGAGAAGGATATTTTAGATTAACCTCTTTCGGTTCAAAAGAAAACACCGTTGAAGCAATGGAAAGATTTAAAAAATTGTTTAAATAATTAATTAAAATCCCCCGCTTGAGGAATTAAAGTTATCATATATTGATGTAATTTATTCTACAAAGAGGGAGGATTTTGTGTATAAAATTGTTTTAATATTATTAACATTGCTATTAATCAAACCGGCATTTGCAGAAGTTTTTACAACAACGGGGATTGCTCCAAATTACGGGAACTACCGAACACCGTTAAACATGCAAACAATAAACTCTTACAACAAAGTTCGTACACGTTATAACAACTTGCATAGACCGTGTTTGCATTGTAACAACCAAGGACATAATATTCTTCCTAAAAATGGGTTAAATGCGTTAGAAAAATATTCAATGAATAAAACTTTTCGTCGTGACAACGATTTAAGTCGATTAGCCCGTTTAGAAGAACTCGCTTTCGGTGCAGAACAAGTCGGGAACCCAATCACTCGATATCAGAACGTAGAAACCGCTATTTTATCAAGACCGCAATATAATACAAAACGCTCCATGTTAAGTAATTTAGCTAACTATTTTGTTGGTCAAGCAACAGGATTTACACCCAATCTAAATCCTTCAGACATGACATTTTTCCCAACTTACTCTTCACCTCAAAATTTTAATAACCGAAGATACGACCAATATTCAAACGGCATTTTTAGCGGCGGGTATAAATTCTCAGACGGAGGTTTTGGAAACCAAAGTGTTATAAGAATGTTAGATTAATATTTTATAATTAACGAACCTGTTTTAATAAAAACTTATAATAATTTGCAAAAACGATATTTTTATTTAAAGTAATGTCTTCAATAATTGATTTATCAACCTTTGTTTTCATTACCTCTTGAACTTTTTCAAGACTAATTGCTTTAGACAAATACGCTTCATAATAATTTTGCACAATTAAACTATAAGCATAATGTAAATATGACCTTCTACAATATCCGGTTAAATGCTCAGAATTTTCTTCTGCCCATTTTACATCTCGTAAAATATTGTCCAAATAATTAAATCGTTTCTCCATTAAAGAACCTTTACGAGCATTTCTATAATACAAATAAGCATTTGGAGAAAAGATTATTTTTTTTGCTTTTAATACCAGCTCAAGAGAATAAGCAATATCTTCTAAGCACCTGTAATCATTATAAAACAGGTTATTTTTTAACAAAAACTTCCGATTAATCAGTTTTAACCAAGCACTGGTTTTCCATAATCTCATTATTTCAGGAGTTTTTTCAAGATTAGTAACCATGTTAACATATATCATATCTTTTTTTAAAATCGGATATTCATTTACAATCTCAGTATCGTCATTAAAAAGTTTATGCTTAAAGTGTAAAACATCTACATTACCATATATTTTCAATATGTCAGTTAAGTCCTCATAAGACTTCATATGCATCCAGTCGTCTGAATCTAAACAATGGATATAATCTCCCGTTGCAGCTTTTATACCGACATTTCTGGTTAAACCTAAACCTAAATTCTTTTCATTATAAATAACTTTAAACCGGCTATCTATTTGTTCATATTTCTTCAATATTTCCCTTGATGAATCAGTAGAACAATCATCAACACATATTATTTCAAGATTTTTATATGTTTGATCAAAAAGCGAATCTAAACATTTTTCAAGATATTTTTCTACATTATACACAGGTACAACAACTGTAATAAGAGGATTCTTTGTTTTTTTAGAACTATCAATCCTTTTTAATGACATAATTTCATCAAAATTTATTTTTAATTCCCCACGTTTTTGCTGCATTTCTGTAGAAATATAATTTTCGACGTCATAATTACTCAAATCTTTTTTTATTTTTCGCAAATCATTTTTATTAATATAACCGTATTGATAGGCCTTTGAAATATTACTTCTTATTTGATAATAATCCAAACCTAAAAATTTATATTTTAATTCATCCGGTAGAACTTCATATAATTTTGCGTTATGCTTGAATGTTTCAACTATTTCCGGTAAAACAGTATGACTTTTAGAAACCAATGAACCTATTCTGTTAAAATAATTAACAATCACTTTATCTATGTAATATAAAGTTTCACACTTAACAAAAGTTTCAGCAGAATATTGCAAATCTTCCATTGAACGTATTGGAGTAAACCAAATATTATTCGACAATAAAAACTCTCTCTTATGCAACTTCGTCCAAACATATCGTTGCCAATTATCATAAGAAGACATATTTTTTTTGGGATTTATCACTTTATTATACAAAGTTTTATTTTCATCTGATACTAAATGAAAAATATTTGTATCATAATATGAATTTCTAAATTTAAAATGTAATATATCAGGATTGTCGGCGGTTTCAACAGCATCAATCAAATCTTGATATGCTTCATCATAAATTATATAATCATCAGAGTCTAAAAAATGAACATATTCCCCTTTTGCATTTCTTAAACCGGTATTTCTGGCTTCTCCCAAACCAAGATTTACATCATGATTTATTATTTTAATTCTTGAATCTTTTTCAGAATACTCTTCTAATATATTTAAGCAAGAGTCCGTTGAACAATCATTTACACAAATTATTTCTAAATTAGTATAAGTTTGTCCCAGTATAGAATCCAGACACTTTTTTAAATATTTTTCGACGTTATAAATTGGAATTATTATGCTTAATAAAATAGAAGACGTTTTTT
>JAFQNY010000039.1 GCA_017395765.1 bacterium | reverse complement strand
TGGAAATCTTTGAAATTGATGTTCTTGAAAACATCTACAAAGTAAGCGTTCTAGATATGTTGAAAACATTTAAGAAAAATATAGGAGGATAAAATGGCAAAAGAATTAGTTTTAAGTGATGGCAAAAAAGTAAAAATCAAACAAGGCAAAGGCATTGATTTACTTCACGCACAAATGAAAGCAAAAACAAGCGAAGAAATTCCTTATGCTTTAATTGCGGAACTTTGCGAAATTGATGGAAACTTCCTTGTCTATGAGGATATTTTAGAACTTCCAATTGAAGATGTTATTACACTTCAGGCAGCCATTTCGGGAAAGTTTCAACTTGCACAGCCGAGTGCATAATCCATCTGTGTAAAACCACAGGATGGAGTTATTCAGATATTAAAGAAATGCCCTTGCAGGACTTGGGATTTTGGGTGTCAGAAGCGATGAAATACTCGCTAAAAAAGAAAGAAAGTATTGAAGAAGGATTACAGGCAGAATGATTGATTCAATGATGAAAATATCATTAACTTTAGTTGCCATCGATAAAATGTCGAGGGTGATTAAAGATGCTGTTCAAAAATCCAATCAAGAGTTTCAAAAAATGCAAGATGAGATTAGAAAAACCTCTCAACAATTAGATGAACTCGGTCAAAATATAGTAAAAGTTGGTGGGGTTATGACGGCAGCAGGTGTCGGTATGGCTCATCAATTCGGAATGACAGAGGCTGTTAAAGAGGCTTTTCAACTTGAACACAGACTTCGTGAACTTGCAAATATCGGTGATTTAACAACAGACCAAATCGCTGAAATGGATAAAAGACTTGCTCAAATCTCAAGAACTACAAACCAATATCGACCTGAAATTGCAGAAGGTTTAAATGTTCTTGTTGCATCAGGGATCGATCCCTCAAAAGCACTCGATTATATGACAGTAATCGGTAGAACTGCAACAGCAGAACAAGCAGCAATTGTTGATATTTCAAGAACTGCTTTTTCTGTTGCTGATAACTTAAAAGTGCCAATTGATGATTTATCAACTGCGATGAATATCTTGGCTATGTCAGGTAAAGAAGGTCGATTTGAATTAAAAGATATGGCTCAAGCATTTCCATCATTAACTGCCGGTGCATCAATGTTGGGAATGAAAGGCACTCCTGCCGTTGCATCTTTAGGTGCTGCGTTGCAGGTTGCAATGAAAGGTGCAGGAAGTGCCTCCGAGGCAGCAAACAATTTAGAAAACTTTATTCAAAAAGTAACTTCGCCATTAGCAATTAAAAACTTTGAAGAAACATTTGGTATCGATTTGAAAAGAGTTTTGCTTGAAGCAGCAGAACAAGGAAAAGACCCAATTCTTGAAGTTATAGATACCATGAGAGTTGCTAGTGGCGGGGATATTTTCAAAGTGTCTGAAGTATTCCAAGACAAACAGGTTTTGGCGTTCATTAAACCAATGCTCCAAAACTTAAACGAATATGTCAGAATAAAAAACTCCGCTTTAAGTGCAGACGGCATCATTGATAGTGACTTCAACAATATGATGACAACTACCAATGAGCAATGGAAACAACTCCGAATCAATATGAAAGAGTTAGTATTCCCTCATCTACACGCACCTTTGGAGGCTTTAAATAAATTACTTACAACGATTAACTCTCATCCAATTTTACAAAAAGGTTTATTCTCTGCAATTGTTGGCGTTATCGGTGCAGGTGTAGTTTTGACTTTGGTTGGAACTTTCACAATGATGACAGGAAAATTAATCGGTTTTTATGGAACATTCTTGAACCACGCACGAGCATTAACTCCTGTTTTGATGAATAACTCCGTCCAACTTTTGAGATTCCTTGGACTTGGTTCTTCTGCTCATAGTCTTGAAACTGCTTTTAATATTTTTAAAGCAGGCAATAAATTAAACCTAAATTTACCTCGTCACGCATTTTTAGGTTTTGGTGCAGATTTAAGACGTATTAACAACGATTTAAAAGTCGGTTTAATGAGGAGTTTTACCGAACTCCCTGCAAATATTACAAGATCCACAATCGCATTGAAGAATTGGAGCATTGCTGCGATAAAAGGAATCCCATCTTCAATAATTAGTGGTTTAACAGCATTTAAAAGAGGCTTTCTCGCAATTCCCGGTGTAATCAAATCCGCTATTGTTGCTTTTCGCACTTTTTCCCTTACCCTCCTCACAAACCCCATCGGATGGATTGCATTAGCAGTTGCGGGATTAGCCTTTGTTATTTATAAATATTGGAAACCAATTTCAGGATTTTTCAGAGGTATGTGGCAAGGATTAAAAGAGGGATTTGCTCCGTTGATGCCATTATTCCAAAGACTTGCTGTTGTTTTTGCTCCGATTATAAAACCAATTCAAGCAGTTATTGGTTGGTTTAAGAAATTAGTTAAACCTGTAGAAGATACAGGTGGAGCAGCCGAAAAAATGGGTGTTCGTTTCGGTAAAGCAATCGCAAATATTATTGTAAAAATCGTTGAACTAATAACTAAAGTGTTTGAGTTTGGTAAAAAAATAGGCGATATGCTTGCAGGTGGCATTTTATCTAAAATCGGCAAAACAAAAGATGCCATTGGAAAACACGCACAAATTATTAGAGACCACTTGCCACACTCTCCTGCTAAAACAGGCCCATTAAAAGATTTACACAAAATCAAAATTTCGGAGACTATTGCTGATGCAATAAAACCAATGCCAATTATTAAGGCGATGAACAATGCCTTGAACCTGAAAACAGGCGGCACAAAAGCCAACGTGAGAGGTGCAAGTTCAGGTTCAGTTGTCATTAATTACAATCCAACGATTAATTTATCAGGTTCAACCCCATCAGCTAAAGATGACTTTGCTCAAATGCTGAAAAAACACAAAGAGGAAATCTTGAATTTAGTCAGAAAAGAAAACGAAAGAATGTTGAGGTTAGCATACTAATGTTCGCACAACTTGGTGATATAGAATTTGAATTAATAACATATTTTAATGGGATGAACGAATCTCAATCCTATAATTATGCTCAACACGAACGCATAAATCAAAAACCTGTGCTTCAATTTTTGGGTTTGAATTTGCAGGAGCAGGACATTAAGTTAAATTTTCATGCATCTTTTTGCACTCCTGAAGATGAAATAAAAAAACTAAAAGATGTGGCTAATCTTGGCACTCCTCTTAAATTCATAAAAGGGAATGGGGATTATGTCGGTGTTTTTGTCATTACCGAAATCGCATCTGTGACAGAACAAGCCACCAATGAGGGTGATTTAATTTCTGTGCAGGTAGACTTAAAACTTCGAGAATACACCGGAGTTATTCCGGAAGACTCTCAAACAGAGGGAGGACTTAAGAAGAAATGACGGAGTTTTATTCTTACATTACTCAAGACAATGACCGATGGGATTTAATCGCATACAAGTTTTACAAAGATGCTAATCGCTACGAGGAAATTATAAAAGCCAATCCCAACATAGAAATAAACCCCACGCTTGTTGCAGGGATAAAACTTAAAATTCCTGTTCTTGAAACTTCCGAAACTATTAAATTTGAACTTCCACCTTGGAGAAAATAATGTATAAACCAATATTCAAAATTGAATATAATCAAAAAGACATCACAACCGATGTTTCAAATCAGGTGTTAAATATTGAATACACCGACTTTGAACATGGGCAAAGTGATGAAATAACTATTACCTTTGAAGATACACAAAAATTATGGCAGGGGTCCTGGATCCCTTCAAAAGGTGATTCACTTCGTGTGTTTATTGGTTATGAAGGGGAAAAATTATTAAATTGTGGCATCTTTGAAATTGATGAAATAGAGTTTGCAACTCCTCCTGATATTCTTACAGTAAAAGCACTTGCGACAGGAATTACAAAAGCACTTCGTCAAAACAATTCTGTTGCCTATGAAAATAAAACCTTAAAACAAATTGCATCAGAAATTGCACAAAAACACAGTCTTACTTTAGTGGGCGAAATTGAAGATGTGAGAGTTGAAAGAATAACTCAAAATCAGGAAAGAGATTTAACATTCCTGAAGAAGTTAGCTGAACAATATGGATATATTTTCAAAATTGCAGAAGGGAATCTTGTTTTTTATAAAACAGAAAAACTCACAGGTGCTGATGCTGCGAAAATTTTATACAGAACTGATTTATCAAGAATCAGCCTCACAGAAAAAACTAGCAAGAATTATAAATCAGTAACAGTAAGTTATCACAACCCAAAGACAGGAAAAAAGATTACTGCTACTGCTAAAAATGAAAACTGTGTCAAAGGTGATACTCTTAAAATCAATGAACGATGCGAAAATAAACAACAAGCATTATTAAAGGCAAAAGCAGCTCTTGCAAAGGGTAACAATACCATTGAGGGTTCAATAGATTTAGTTGGAAATCCGAATTTAATTGCAGGGTTGAATGTTGAACTAAAAGACTTGGGTTATTTTTCAGGAAAATATCACATCACTCAAACACGACATTTTATCGATAGGACTTCAGGTTACGGAACAAGTTTGGAGGTTAAATCGTGCTAAAATTCGGAATTGTAACTGCTATCAATCCTTTAACAGCAAAAGCACGTGTTGAATTTGCTGACGATAATATTCTTTCTTATTGGCTACCGATACTTCAAAAGAAAACTTTGAAAGATAAGTTTTATTCAATTGTTGATGTTGGGGAACAGGTTGCTTGTCTTATGGATGAAAATTCAGAAGATGGAGTTATTCTCGGCTCAATTTATACAAGCCTTGATGAAGTCCCTGGAATATCAAAAGACCAACATATCGCCAAATTTGAAGATGGCAGTTTTATTGAATATAACAAAGAAAATCAAATGCTCACAATCGTGGCTAAAACTGTAAACATTGTCGGTGATATTTATCAAACAGGCTTTTTAGAAAATACTGACGGAATTTTATCAGCAACAGACATTACTGATAAAAAATCTTCTATGCAGGCTATGAGAGATATTTACAATAGCCACACTCATACAGGTAATCAAGGAAGTCCGACATCGGCTCCGGATAATTCAATGTAGAAAGGAAAATCTATGCACAAATTATAACATCGCACAAATATCTTGATATGCTGACAAAACTCTTAAAATGTGAAGTTCATTTTCGGTCGTTTTGTAAATGATTAAATAATGTTTTTTTACAACAAAAAATTTTACATCTTTATAGGTAAAGTCAGGTCGTGAGAAACCAATTTCAGGATAAGTTGAAAGTTTATCGAAAGAAGTATGAAAGAGCTTCAGCATTTTAGCTGCCGCACTCCTTTTATCCTTTGCAATATATTCAGCAATAGCAACCATATCTGATTCGGCTGCATTTTCAATAATTAAATTCAATTTATTCATATTTAGCGATTAAATCTCTCATTACTTCGTGGCCATTTCTATAATTGCCATTTTCCATATCAGCTAAACCAATTTCAATATCACGATTAAGCATATTGATACGTTCTTGAGAAACAGCTTCTTTTGATATTAACAATCGAATTGCTTCTCGAATAACTTCGCTAACTGAATTGTATAAACCACTTGCAACTTTATCTTGTACAAATTTTTCTAATGCCGGAGTTAAAGAAACATTCATTTTTTTGACCTCATATAACGAACTATAACCTCATTATAACAAAGATTGTTATTAAATTCAATGAAAGATTAAAAATTATGACAAATCTAAATGAAATCACATATGTAGATTGGCAGTATAAATTAAACGGAATCGGCAGCATTGCAGAAGGTGTTGAAGATATAAACCAATGCATCGCAGTTATTTTATCAACACAAAAAGGTTCTGTTCCTCATCGTCCGACTTTTGGTTCGGATATTTTGAAGTACGTCGATTATCCTGTAAATATCGCAAAGGCAAATATTATCAGAGAAACCATTGATGCAATAACTCTTTGGGAAAAAAGAGTAAAAGTTGATGCAGTAACAGTTGAGATTAATCAAACTCAAATAAATATAAAAGTTCAATGGTCATTAAGTGATGGCAATGTTTCAGATTCTGTGGAGGTTAATTTATGACACAACTTCCTGAACCAAATTTTATCGAGAGAAATCCTGAAACCATTACTAAAGAATGGGTGGAGCTTTACGAAAAGAAATCCGGCAAGATTCTTCAACCTGCACAAATTGAACGTTTAATGGTTGATGTCGGTGCTTATCGTGAAACCATTTTAAGAATGAAAATTCAAGAAACAGCAAAGCA
>JAFQNY010000038.1 GCA_017395765.1 bacterium | reverse complement strand
TTTTTAACACCGCACCTTTGTTTATCAACCTGCAACAAGGCCATTTGTTCGACAAAAGCAGGATTCCCTCCAGAAAGTTTTATTGCAAAATTTATAAAATCTTTCCCCAAACTCAACCCCATAAATTGATTTAACAAAGTTTCAATCTGAGTTGGAGTAAAAGGTGCTATTGATAAATCTAAATAATTGGATTCGGAAAGTTCGGAAGAACTTACCAATCCTAAACCGGGCTTTTGCTCTGAGGTTATAAATACAAATTTACATTTCTCTAAAATATTCGAATCATTTACCAGTTCTATTATAAAATCATAAGACATTCCGTCTATAAACTCAAAGTGATCAACAATGAATACAACCTTTGTTTTTTCAATAATAGTAGTAATAACTTTTTTAATTATTGTAAACATTTTTGATTTATTTAAATACAAATTTTCATAAACATCAGTGTTTTCAGGATATAAAAAATTTAATAAATCATGAGTTTCTGCCGAAGTTAAAATCGGAAAATCCTGTTTGAAAAATTTTATAGAATTCTTTTTTAACTGAAGTGTATCAGCACAAAAATTATTAATATTAAAAAACGATAACAATACGTCTTGAAAATACCCGAAAGGAGACAATTGAGAATTTTGCGAACAAGTTCCCAACATCCATATGAGCTTTGCATTTCTTAATTCACTTATCACATAACGCAATACTAAGTTTTTACCAACTCCACTTTCTCCGGACAAGGTTATCACTCTTGATTCCGCATTCTTAATCCCGTCATAAAGTTGAGCTTTTACTTTTTGCTGAGACTGCATATTAGCAAAATGTATCGGGGTTTTGATATCTTTTTGATATTCTTCATTGATAAACTCTATACCGCACTTTCTGCATTTTTTTGCATTAGGTAAATTCGCAGAATGACACTCTGTGCATATTCTTAAAAGTGGTTCATTACAATTTATACAATTTTTTGAAGTAATTATATTATAAGTATTACATTTTTTACAAAAAGACCCAACCTTTGTATTACAAAAGTCACATTTTAAAGAATTTTCTTTTATTTCTTTTTTGCATTTGGGACACTGCATGTAATATTTATTAATCCTTTACTAAACCTATTATACAATTTAAATTTTCTACAACATCATCAACGGATAAGCCAATAGTGTCAGCAATTTCAGCTACAGACTTTCTGTCAATATACTTCATTTTACATAACTCTTTAAGCTTTCTGCCGGGATATTTAATATTTAAGTTTTCTAATTCAGCATTCAAACTTTCATAATCAAATTCTGATTTTTCCGGAACAAAAGAAAATTTTCCATAATTTGGCTTTATAAATTCAATTTTCTCCGCAGTATCAATAGGTTCTACTTTTTCTTCAACAAGCTCAAAAGAACTATTACCTATATCTTCCAATAAATCCGTTTCTACAGCTTTATCTAAAGAAGCTAACTCTTCCGCCTCTTCTAAAACTAATTCAAGCCCTGAATCCATTGTTTCAGATAAATCAATGTTTTGCTCCAAGCTTTCATTTAAATCTTCTTCGAGTAACACGTCTTCTTCTGATACTGCAACAATCTCCGGAGCATCATCCTCAGAAGTTATATCTACCTCAAGATTGTCTAAAGATTCAAAATTTTCCTCAATCAACAAGGCTTCATTTTCTGCAACAACTTCTTCTTGTATAACCTGTTCAGATATACCATTAATCATTTTATCTACCAATGATTTATCAACAGATTCAATTTGAGCTATATTATTGGAAACCATTGTCTCTACCGTATTATCAATCTCAATATTGTCCGGTTGAACATCATTATATACTTCTACAAGCTCAGATTCCTCTGACACATCAAGATCTGACTCTTCTGCGACACTCTCTGCTAATTCAACATTAGATTCAACCTCCAACGATAACTCTTGAGTTTCGGTATCTAACTCAGCTTCTTCAATCATTAAATCATTAACTTCAGAATCAGAATCTAAAACAGAAGGTTCTTCAACAATCTCTTGCAATGGAGATTCTTTCGCGTTTAACTCGGTAACAGCGCCGGAGAATTCTTCCTCTAAAGGTTTTACTTCTGTCAAAACAGTTTCAACTTTGACCGGTTCAAAAACTGCGGTTGTAATAACTTTATGAGAAATTCGAGGGTTAAAATCCATTTTTTTAGAAACAGTGATTATTGAAGTAAAAATAATTTTATTAATATATGATGAGATTACATCTTCATTACTTACTGTATCTAACACAACCTTCGCTTTGTTATAAACTTCTTCAACTATTTCGTCAAACAAAGATTCATATCCGGAGAATTTCTTATGTTCTCTTATTAATTTAGCTATTAAATCATAATATTTCTTTTCCATAAAACACTCTTCTTTTCTTACAAACGAATAACTAAAATAGGGTTACCTGTTAAATTTCCAATTGCATTCATATTTACATTAAAATTACGATTTAATGTTGTCTTAACAATATTTTCAATAGACTTATCTATACTGTCGTCGCCACTTGATTCAACAAAACGCTTAACTACAAACTTATTACTGTTTTTATCGAATTCTAACTCTAGAGATATTTTATTGGTTATAGGAGCTTTATTTAATAATAACAATTCAGCCTTAATATCTAACTGAATTATTTTACCTATTTTAGTTAAATATCTTCGAGCAGTATTATTTGAAGCGTAACCTGACGGAATGTCCCAATTAACCACTAAGTTTGATACAACAATCGATGTGTCAACTGTTTGTTCGACTTGAGGTAAAGAAACATTTGTTGACTCTTCATTTATAACCGGCTTAACATTTTCCACAGTTTCATTCGGCATTGCGACATTTTCAACTTTATTAACAGAAGTTTCCTCTACCTTTTTATCAACTTGCTTAACAACAGGTTCGGCAGGTTTATCCGGCAAAAGTTTTGGAGCTAAGAATTGAGTATAGCCATAATAACCCAATCCGCCTATTACAGCTAAAACTAGTAAACTTGGCAATAATGAACCTGATTTGTTTGTTTTTGTATTAAATGATTCTGCAATTACATCGTCATCATTCTGTACAAACAATTCTTCAATTTGTTCTGAAGGATTAACATTCTTAGTTTCTTCATCAAAGACGTTTGACTCATTATTTTCCAATATGTCCAAATCTTCCGGAGTTAAGTCCTCTGCTTTTATACTTTCATCCTCAACAATAATTGAATCTAAACTCGGAGTTGTACTTGTTGAATATTCCATATCAATAACAGGCTCTTGAACTTCATCCGAAATATCAATTTTAACTTCATCCTCTGCAACTTCACCATCCGATGTTACGTCTGTATTTGATTCTTCAATAACGACCTCTGCAGGTTCAAATGCATTAACCATTTCAGGTGTTTCTAATTGCTCAGATTCTATTATGTCAAAATTCTCAGTAACATCATTCTCAGTATCTTCCATAACTGCATCATAATTCAAAGAAACATCTTGCTCCTTCAAATCTGACACTTCATCAAGAATATAAGTTACGTCGGCAACAGACTCTAACACCGGTTCATCGTCAACTACAACAAATTCTTCAGCAACAGCATTCGGTTCTAAATCTAAAGAATTTGAATCATCTTCAACAAGGCAATCTTCAGGTTCAGATAATAAGTAAGAATCCTCAGTGTCATTAATAGACAAGTCTTCTGTCAAAGGTTCAACGGAATCTTCTTCAGTATCCAAATCGAAATCAAGAACTTCTGCATTTGAATCAAGAGTTAAATCTTCAACATCTGTTTCTTCAGACACAACATTGTCAGTTAATACATCCGGTTCTTTCAGAACTTCTGATACAACTTCCTGCTCAACCCCTGATTCTTCAAATGAAGAGGTGTCTGATATTATTGAAACATATTTAAATACGTGATTTGCTCTATCGGCAGCGATAAGATCCAGTCTCGCAGATTTTGAGTTGATTAATTTTTGATAAAAAAGCGCTTTGTCTTGAAGCTTACCGTCCAAATAATCCAAGATATCCTTTTTCAAATCTTCCGAATCTGCTTCAATATCAGAACCGATATAGCCCTCAATATCATAATATGAAACCAAATCTTCTTCTTTTACAGGATAATACCCCTCAACGTCTGCTGAACGATCGACCTCGGACGGTCTTATAAAACCTACTACACTACCTGAAGAAATATCTTCATTAAGTTTTATAAACATATATGCGATAGGTAAAACACCCAAATCATAATGAATTTTAGGAACGCACAATTCTTTTTCATTAAAATATACTCTTACGTCAACAAAAGAACCTTCAAGATATATGTCAGAAATTTCAATATCATTAACGACTTCCGCAACTTTATGAATACCTGATTCACAATCTGCTTCAACATCTTGGAAATATTTTTTTGCAATAGAAGCAGCTGTATTACATGCCACTGCTTTTGCTCGTTTTTCAGGATCCTCAATCACACGACAGAAGTCGCGCGCAAGCTCTATATCTAATTCTTCTATTAAAAAAGTCTCGTTATTCACCACATACTCTCCCTTATCTTAAGCAATAATATCATATTATTAAAAAAAAAGCTATAAATTTGACTTGTTATTAAAAATTGTTAAACCATATAGAGGATTTTTTATTAAAAAAATTAAGTATAAATAATTAAGTGTCGATAAAGACATAAGAAAGGACTTAATAATGTTTTAATCAATGATACAAAATTTGTTGTCGTCATCAGGACAAGCCAATGCAATGCAACGAGCTGTTCAAATGAACAACTACGCAAACAATTTATCCGCACAATGGCAACCGGTACAAAACAATAAGCCTTTAGAACAACTTCAAGCTACACAGTCTTTTGATAAAATTCTAAAAGACGGCGCTAAGGTTAAATTCGGAGATTTACTAACAAATCCTACAACAAAAGTTAATGCACAAATATATTCGAATGCTGCAAACTCAATAAAACCGACTTCAGGTATAACTTATGATACAAAGGCAAAAATCCAGAGCCTCATTTCCAGAGTATCTCAAAAACATGGAGTTGATGAAAAGCTTGTTAATGCTGTGGTTAAACAAGAGTCAGGCTTTAATCCGGCAGCAAAATCAAAAGTCGGGGCATTAGGATTAATGCAACTCATGCCGGCTACGGCAAAAGGTCTTGGTGTAACTAACCCAATGGATCCGGAGCAAAATGTAGAAGGTGGAGTTAAATACTTAAAATCAATGCTCGACAAATACAACGGAAATATTATACTGGCTCTGGCTGCATATAATGCAGGCCCGGGAGCTGTTGATAAATATGACGGAGTACCGCCTTACAAAGAAACCCAAAATTACGTAAGATCAATTTTATCTAATTATCTATAGACTAAACCGCCATATTAATTTTTTCGTTTTGCGTTTTATCTGATTTTTCGTGAATGCGTCTTGTATTCGCATACGTTAATCTTGGGATAATCCAACCTAATAGATAAGGAGTAATAAAGAAGGTTGCGATAGCTCCCGGTAATGAATTTAAGTTTCGTGCAGTACTTATAAATTTATTACCTTTAAACTTACCGGCAGTACCTTTCATTATGTTAGCAACTATATCGTCTGCAGATTGTTTAATTCGACCTTTAGAGCCTAATTTTTGGAAAAATTCTGTAATAGTAGCATTTTTAGCTTTTCTATCTAACTTAGCAAGTTCTGCTAAATCTAAACCTTGTTCTTTTAACAGAGTTACTGCATCAGATGATTTTGATAATATTTTATGTAAATCTCCGTTATTTTTACTTATAAATTCACAGAAGTTTAACATTTTTTGTTGTGTATTAATATTTCCATAAATAGTTTTTAATTCGGCATTAGAATAAACATGCGTTCTACTATATGGATTTAACAAGTCTTTAAGAGTTTTCATCTTAGACATATTGCGATTTTTATCCATAAGCACAAAGCCTGTATTTTTTTCATAAGAAGTTACAAAAGCCCTTGTCAACATCGGAACCGCAAATACTACTGATAGACTTGATATAACATCTCTTATAAGAATTTCATAAACTTCCGTAAGATCTTTTTTGCCATTTTCATCTCTTTGTGCTCTTTCATAAGCTCTAAAGCCTCTTGGAGCTAAAAGTCCGCCCAAAGACAAGCAAGCCATTAAAGTATTTGTAAAATTATGGCCGTTATACTCAAAATGTTCGGAAGCCTTTTTACCCCAATTGTCATTAATTTTCTTGCCTAAATATTCTAAAAAGCCTTTTGTTTGCTTTCCCTTACCTTTAAAAGAAATATTTTCAGAATTTTTATCTGTCATAACATTTTGCTTTGCACCGGGAGCTACATCACTACGAGCATAAATCTTTGGTAAAACTGATAATATACCCAATGTAGCAGCCATCGTTGAAACATTAGTTATAATGCGTTTACTTAAAGCCTTATTTTTTATACTTTCAGACGCTATATCATCAAGCTGCGCTAAATTTTTATTATATACAATTGCATCATCAGCATATTTCATCATAGCTTCAAAAGTTTCTTTGATTGCAAAGTTTTTGCCTTTTTCAGCACTACCGAGTTTTACTTTACCCAAAGTATTTAATTCAGAAGAAGAAGAATATTTAATATCATTAATAAATTCAACAATATTATCAATTGAAGATTTTTTAATTCGTTTTATTTCTTTACGAGAACCTTTACCTGGGTTTTGGTAAGTTTTTAATTGAGTAATTATATACTCAATATTATCCTTAGTTGCATGTTTTTCTCCAAGAGTATCTCTCAAAATTTCTTTGATGTTTTTACTGAAAAATTCATTTTTGAATGCATCAGCATTTTTCAATAAATCTTTTGAAAAACTTTTGCTCTGTAAAAGTTCCGTCAAAGAATTACCAAAACGCTTAATAAACTGTGTATTAACACTTGTTGTTTTCCCAAATCTTGCCGCAAGAAGGAACATTAATGGGGCTATTGCCATCATACAAGGCCCGGTTAAACCTTCACGCCCAAGAACCTCAAAACCTTCTTGATAATTGTATTGTCCTGTATATTCTTTATCACGTAAAAAAGCCGCCCCAACCCTTGGCACAGTCATGCCTAAAACATCTTGGATTAAAAAGGATGCCAAAAAGCCTTTATCTTCAATCCATTGCATTGAATTTCCAACAAGACCTAACGGAGAAAAGCCTTTAAATGAAGGAGCTTTCGCTATAACTTCATTTTTTGAATTAATATGTACTTGATATTTGTTATTAACTTCCAAACAAAAATCCTTATTATTTACCGCCTACTTATCTATATAAAGTTTCATTTATACAAAAAATTGCTTTTAAAACATAAGAATATTAACGATTGTTACAAAATAAAATTTAAACAAAAAAAAGAGTCTTAACGACTCTAAAAACTTAATGTGTGAAGTGTAGTATAATGAATGTATGTATATTGTTGAATGTCTCTATAAAAGTTTGAAAATCCTAATAATCCCTGTATCTATAAAAAGTTTTTTTAATCTGTAAAATTGCCCCTTTCAAGGTATTTTAAAGTAATTTTGTTACAAAAGTTAACATTTAGAGAAAAATATTGATTTTTTAAGAAATTAAATTAAATCTTTGATAGAAAGAAAGGTTATTTTATGTTTCTGTTAAAACTGTTTAATATCAACACAAAATGCAATCATAACGGAGTCTCACCTGCTTTGGACAGGGGTTATTGTCCGGATTGCGGGAAATTAATAAAAAACGATTGGTACATAACAAGATGTGCTTGTTGTGGCTTAAAACTTAAAACAATGGTCAAACACGATAAAATTCAACCTCAATATAACTACTGTAGTAATTGTGGCTCGTCAGAATATATCATAGAAAAACTCCCTAAAATAAACTTCATTGATATAAATTTTGCAGTTTTAATAAAAAGTGAACTTGAAACAATAAAAAAAGCCAGCACTATACAATGTTGGCAAGAAAAAACATTCGAGCAACCAAAATTGCTAGTACAATACCGATAATATCAGCCAAAACTCCGGTTAATATTGCATACTTAAACTTTTTAATCCCGATTGCTCCAAAATAAACCGATAGCACATAAAATGTTGTTTCAGAACTTCCTACCATTATTGCAGCCATTTTTGAGATATACGAATCTACTCCATGCTTTGACACTAATTCTGAAAACAAACCCAACGTTGCAGAGCCGGAAAGAGATCGTGTAAATGCAATCGGTACTATGTCAATCGAAACAGACATTCTTTCCAATAAGGGTTGAAAATACCCCGCAATAAAATCAATAATCCCTGAAGCTCTAAACATTGAAATAGCAACAATTAATCCAACCAAATAAGGGATAATGTTTATGGAAACTTTGATTCCGTCTTTTGCACCTTCGATAAATTCTTCATACACAGGAACTTTTTTCAGCATGCCCACTGTTAAAATCAAAAGTATGATAAAAGGTAATATAAACACAGAAATTTTCTCAATCATTTATCATACCTCTTAAATTCCATAACTTTTTAAGCACTAACGCAATTAATATCGCACTTATAAAAGCTAGGGTTGTCACAATTAATGTCGGCAATATAATTTCAGCCGGATTTTTTGCTCCATAGCCAACCAAAACAGCTATTACTGTAGCAGGTACGATTTGAAAACCGGCAGTATTCATCGCCAAAAACATACACATGCTATCCGTCGCGGAGTCTTTTTCCTTGTTAATATCTTGCAACTTTTTCATGACCCTGATACCTATAGGTGTAGCGGCATTTGTTAGCCCTAAAGCATTTGCACTCAAACTCATTGCTATATCACCGGAAACAGAATTATCCTTAGGAATATCTTTAAATAAAGGTGTTATGAACGGAGTTATTAATTTGGATAACATTGACACAAAACCTGATTTTTCAGCTATACGCATAATACCCAACCAAAAAGCCATGATTCCGATTAAAGAAATTACTGTTTTGATTGCAATATTACAACCATCCAACATTGCATTCATTACATTTTCTGTCGTTCCGTTAAAAAACGATACCAAAATAGATATAGCTACCAGCCCGAAAAATATATAATTCATAAAATAATATTAAGAAAAAAATTAATATTTGTCACCAAGTTATTTTTTTATTAGTATATAATTGTATAAGTTTAAAATGTAGGATGTGGGATAGTACTTTTATGGCAGATATTAACAATTTCTCAGAAATTAATGATAATTTTGATACAATCAAAACCCTTTTAAATTCGATAAGAGCGCAAGGAATTTTAAACACTTCAGATGTCGACAAACTATTGTCAGGCATAAATGCAAAACTTGAAAAGATTAATACCGAAGAAGACATTGACTTAATCAAAATTTTCTTATCAGAACTTAAACAAAATTTGGATGAGCGTCATGGAATTTTAGTATCTAAATTTGCAGCTATCGAATCCTTATTTACAAACTTATTAAAAAATAGTTCAGAAATGCCAAAAGCTTCTGAAATGAAAGAACTCTTTGATATAATCGCAACAAATTTATCAGTTTTTTCAAGAGAAGTTGTTTCTCAAAAAGAAGCTTTAACAGATATTTCATTGAGAATAGACGCTTTTAGATCTGATGATTCAGATAAAAAGGACATTATCAAAAATATTGCACTTCTAAAACCTGACTTAGAAAGATTAAATAATGCATTTGACTCAATAATTATCAGTTTAAACGATAATTTTAAAACAATTATTAAAACAATAACAACTTCAGATAAATCAGAATATTTCGAGAAATTTTCAGATAGTATCACTAATATTGAAATGATTGCAAATACATTGTTATCAGCGATTCAAGTAGTTGATAAAAAAGCTGAAAACCTTTACTCCAAAATAGAAGAAATTGCAACAAAAGAAGATATTAAAACAACCAATAGTGCTATATCCGTATTATCAACACAAAACAACGAAATTCAAAATGCAATTTCAGATCTTACTGATAATTGCCAAAGATTTGAGAACCTTGCAGATAAAATTGACGCATCCGTTTCAATTGTTGCAACACTTAAATCCGGTATAGAGGAGCTTGATGACAAAAATACTCAAGCAATAATAGAAAAACTTGATATTTTGCAAAATCAAATAAATGAAATCTCTTCTGATGACAAATTTGAAGAATTTAAACACAATTTAAAGGATGTTATTGAAAATATAGCAACCGGAATTAAAGATTTTGATACAAATATAAAATTAACAGTATCCGAAACAGAAAATATATTAAGTTTAATAAAATCGCTTGATATAAATTTGGGCATGCAATCTTTGTCAGCTCTAATAAGCAAGACTGAGGAAAATTTGCACAATCGAATTAATGATGCAACCGATAAATTAACAACATTTACTGATGCTAATATTACCCGAGTTATAAACGAATTGTCTTCAAATGCAGACATTCTAAATTCAAGATTAAATAAAACTCAAACAGAATTAGTAGTCTTGTGTGAAAAGAATTTTAACTCTGTTTACGAAAACATTACAGAGTTAAAGAAAACAATTTCTCAAATAGATGAAAATAGTGTTTCTGCAAACAATGCAATATTTTCAAGTATAACTGACAGATTAACTATTTTCGAAAACAGTCTAAAAACTTCTTTAGATGCTCAGGAAAAATGCTTATCATTTTCTTCTGCGCAATTAATAGAACACATTGAAAATATTAAAAATATTTCCGGAGTTTTGGACTACAAACTGGATACAACAGTTGTAGAGTCTAACAACTTAAAACAAGACTTCAATTCTTTAAAAACTTCTGTCGATGAAGTTTTAGCACTTAATTTTGTTAATACTGTTAAAGATCTTCGTGTTGATTTATATGCGTCAAAACAAGATTTGCTTACCGCATTAGAAGCGTTAGGATCAGAGACAACAGAATCGATTACAAATGATTTATACGGGAAATATGAATTACTTATAAGTAAACTTGATACAGTGGAAGACTCTCTTAAGAAGACTCAATTAGACGCTTTGTCTAATTTCAAACAGATTTTAGAAAAAATTTCAGCTTCTATAGTCGATGTTATTTCCTACGTAAGCGAACAAAAACCTACAAATAACTACGATTTTACAAGCGATTTCCAAGAACTTTCAGATATCATAAAAGAAAATAGCTTAAATTATATTGAAAATATCAGAGATGTAGTAGATGTAATACGAGTTCAAGTGGAAACCTATCTTAAAAACATCGAAGAAGGGCTATACTTGGAAATTAACAGCATCAAAAAAGCTATCTCCGAAAATTCTGACGATTTCAAAAAAGAATTAAAATTTTCATATTCAAAATTGTTAGAAATTCAAGACGCTTACAAAGAAATCCAAGAAACATTAAACATAAATAATATTACAACAGGAGATAAAATCCAAGAAGCTATTGCTCAGACAGATGTAATAAAAAATGATTTAGATACAAAACTTACTACAATAAAAAGCTATATTTTAGACAAAATTGCAGATTTCAAACAAGATTTTACTTGTGAAAATGCTGACAAAATGAGCGAAATAAAGTTTACTGTAGAAAATCTATATAACAAAAATATTGAAGATGTTTCATCTTTAATTTCAGAATTAAAAAATTCAATTAACGACTCCGACGCAAAACAAGCTGACTCAAGACAAAACACTTTGTCAAAAATTATTGAAAGTTTTGAAAACATTAAGAATCAAATCGATAGAATATCTGATAATTCAGCAAGCCAATTAAATGAAAAAATAGACTTGATTACTGCGGATTTTTCAGCACTTAAAGTTCTGTTAAAATCCTTAAATGAATCCGCTGCAGAAGATTTATCAAACAAAGTTTCAGCTTTATCTGACGATATAACAACCGTTAAAACAATCCTTAACAGAGTTGATGAAAATATTGACGGCGATATGACAAGACAAATGTCAATTATAGAAAGCAACTTTGAGTCATTAGTATCACAAATGACAATTTTATTTGACAAATCTGATAACTCTATAAAACAAAAAATTAGTGAAGAAGTTTCTCTGGTTTCAGATAAACTTAATGAGAATATTGCAGAAAAACTGGATGAATACAAAATTAAGATAGAAGATTGTTTTGACAAATTACGTGCAAAAGCAACTTCTCAGTCAGATTATCTACAAGAAAGAATTGCCGATTTTAATACTTCATTAACAGCTTTATGGAAAGAACAAGCTGAAAACAATTATAACCAATTAGACAGTATTATCGGCGATCTTAAAATGGTAATTGAATGCCAAGCCGTTAATGTAAAATTAGACTCAGAAAATTTCATAACTAAATTAGAAGATTTTGCTAACAACAGTGATAAAAACAACACTGAATTAATTCAAGATTTAAAAGAAAAATTGGATGAAATTACAAAATACATCAACTCAATGATTGATGAACAAAGTCAAGAAAATTATACCGAATTTCAGGACATAAGTCGTTCAGTCGAAGATGTAAATGCATTAGCAACAACAATTAACTCTACTGTTAATGAAATCCTGATAACTACAGGGCTTAATAAAGATGATTTAGCAGAGCTTAGAAATTTAACAGAAGCAAACAAAGAGACTCTTTCAGAATTAGAAAATTCTCTTGTTAATAATATTTCTGCATTAAAAAATATTTTAACAGAAATTTCAGCAGACGAATTACAAGCTTTCAATCCATATATAGAAACAGTTACCGAGCAATTTGAAAATCAAAAACAGTTAATTAACCTTTCAAAAGACTTTACAACTGATTTTGTAAAAAAAGAATTAAGCTCAATTTCTCAAAATATTGAAAAAGAAACTGATGTTATAATAGGAGAAATCATCGAACAGTTTGATCTTATCAGAAAAACTCAAGCCGATGACATTGTTAAATTGACATCAAACATTGAAGAACTGATAAATGCTCATATTTATAACGGAATTGAAGATTTAAAATCATACTTAGATATTAAAACTGATAACTCAATAGTTTCAAGCAAATTAGATAACATAAAATTAGAAATGAATTCATCAGTAGAAGAAATCATATCTAATTTAAATAAAATGCTTGATACGGGAGTTTTCACTTCTTCTATGGCCGATTATCGCTTAGCTAACGAAATTTTAATTAATTCAGCTATAGAAAAACTTCAATCTGATTTAGAAAAACTTATCACAGAAAAAACAGATCACAAACCTATAGAGGAAAAATTGTCTCTGTTTGATAAAAAATTTGTGGAACTAATTGTTGATAAGTATGAAGAAATAAAACTCTTATCTAACACATACAACAAGAGTTTTGAGAATATAAGGGAAGATATTGCAGGAATTTTAACAAATTTTGATTCAGTAAAAGAACAATTTAACAACAAAATAGATTCTATCGTTGTTTCAATGAAATATTCTGCTGAATCAACAAACAAAGAAGTTCGTTATTTAAGCGAACAATTTGAAAATTTAAGATCTCAAATATCTAACAAGTCATTTGACGAGGCATTCCAAGCATCTATAAATAAACAAATTTCAGGTTTGGAAGAATTAATTTCAAAACAAATCGGATATATTGAAGATATTACTGACTTATGTGCAACAAACTTACCTGATGTAGCAGAAATCAATACATTAGTTAAACATTCTGTAATAGAAAAAATTAATGCCTTTACTGACAAAATAAACAATCAGGATTTTGAATCGGTTTTAGAAGAAGAACTTAAACAGTTCAAATCTGATATTATAACTCAGTTCTTAAATATCTTTAACCAAGTTTCATTTGTTGCAGAGCAAGAAGAAATCATTGATTTCATACAAGAAAAACATGATGAACTTATTACAGTTTTAAGCCATATAGTAACAACAACAGACGCTGTTAACACTGTTAACGATAACTTACTTGTTGTTGACAACAAAATGGATAATCTTAAAGAAGATATAGATTTAATTAACGAAAAGATTACATCTATAATTTCTGCAGACGGAGACATCGATTATGTATATAGCTTACAAGATTTAGAATCCGATATAGCTAATTTACGAATTTCGTTAAATGAGATTAAAACAAATAATCATGATCAAGATTTCCAAGATTTAGTAGATTCTACAAATCAAGTATATCAATTAGTTGAGTCCATAAAAACTGACATGGCGGAAGACATTGAAAGTATCAGCACAAGAACCAACAAATTGATTCTTGCATCAGATGAATCATATAAAGCATTGCAAGACAATTTGCATGATTTCAAGCTTGTAATAAATGATTTAGATGAAAGAACTCGTAATTTTGCGCAAGATTCAGGATTAGACAGAATTGATGCGAAATTAAACTCTATCAACTCTACAGTAGTTAACGGCGCAAAAACAAATATTGTATTCAATCAGGTTTTTGAATATTTAGCAGAATGGGTTGATAATGCCAGCATTCAAATTAACGGTATTTGTGACAAAGTAGAATCTCTTGACAATATCGGACAAATTAAGGATATGCTTATTGAATTAAAAGCCGATTCTGCGGATAATTCAGAGAGTCTGGAGTTAATTGATGCATTAGGCAATATTTTTGAAAAACAAGCAAAAAGAATTGTAGCTCTTGAATCAAAAATCGATAAAATAATTGCAGATTCAGCAATTCACCATGATAATTCAAAAGTTGATTTAACACCTATTGAAGACACCTTTAACAAATTCTTAGTTTCTATCGACAGCAGAATGGCTCTTCAACAGGATAAAATTAATTCTTTAGAAACTAAGCTCAATGAAGTTATGTCTTCTTTTGAAGAAAATGAATCAGCAATGCTTACTAAAAAAATGGGTGGAATGGATCGAAAAATCTCAAAATTAAGTAAAAGTATAGAAATGATAGCATCTCATGTTATTGAAAAATAAAATTAAGAATCTAAAAAACATTTTAAACTCAGATAACGTTCTTGCAACTTTGGAAGAACGTTATTGTTATTCCAAAGATGCTCTTAATAAAGCATTGGATTCAAAAATTCCGGATTTAGTCGTATTTGTAGAAAACATTCCCCAAATACAAAAAATATTAAAATACGCTAACGACCATAAAATTCCGATAATTAGCAGGGGTGCAGGCACAAATATGGTCGGAGCATGTTCAACTCCAAAAGGTGGTATTGTTCTAAATTTTTCTAAAATGAACAAAATTCTGGATATTAATCCTAATAACATGACAATGACCGTTCAACCCGGAGTTATTCTTAATGATATAAAGGAATCTGCAGAAGCCTTAAATTTATTCTTCCCGCCGGATCCGTCAAATTATAAAGTTTCAACTATAGGCGGAGCAATTGCCCAATCCTCCGGTGGAGCTATGGCTTTTAAATACGGTACAACTAAAGATTACGTGTTATCCTTAAAAGTAATAACTGCTGACGGAAGGATATTAACATTAGGTGCAAATACTCATAAAGATGCCGTTGGATATCACCTTAATCAACTTATGGTCGGTTCTGAAGGAACTTTAGCCATTATAGCTGAAGCAGTCCTTAAACTAATCCCAAAACCGAGTTACAAAATTACAGTTAGCGCATATTTTGACTCGATCCACTCTTTAACCCAAACCGTTGATGAAATAATATCAAAAAATATTTATCCTTCAGCGATAGATTTTATGGATGAAAATTCAATAAAAACAGTTGAAAAATATTGTTCTTGCGGATTGGATACCTCAAAAAAATACATGTTACTAATAGATTTAGAGGGGTATGAAAAAGATTATAAATCGCAATTAAATTTATTAACGGAAATTATAAATAAATATTGTGTAAATAACATCCAAATTGCTGAAACAGAACAAGAATCCGAAAAATTTTGGAATGCAAGAAGGGTTTCTTACGCAGCAACTACAAGATTAGCCCCGGACGTTATTTCCGATGATATTATAGTACCAAGACAGAATTTAGAAAAAATGATAAACTTCTGTTATGAAACTACAACAAAATATAATCTAAAAATATGTTTAGTCGGTCATATCGGAGACGGGAACTTACATCCGCAAATAGCCTTAGATATTGACAATGAACAAGAATTTAAAAACTATACAAACGCAAAATCAGAAATCTACAAAAAAGTTATTGAACTCGGCGGAACGATTTCTGCTGAACACGGAATAGGGGTTGAAAAATTATCATATATTGATAAAATTATTGATAAAGATACTCTTGAATACATGAAACTAATAAAAAAAGCTTTCGACCCAAATGGGATCTTAAATCCCGGTAAAATTTTCGAAATGGATAAATAAGGAGAAATTATGGATATAATCGTTATTTACAGCACTGTACCTAATAAAAAAATAGCTCAAAACATAACTAAAATTTTAATGAAACATAAATTAGCGGCCTGCGTTTCAATGATTGATAATGTCAAATCTACTTTTTCTTGGGATGGTGAAATTTGTGAAGAAAAAGAAGTTTTATTAATGATAAAAACTAGACGGGAAAATTACGGAAAAGTTAAGCTTGTCATAGAAGACACTCACACTTATAGCGTGCCGGAAATTATTGCAGTACCGATAGTTGACTGTTCTGAAGATTATTTAAAATGGCTAGTCAAAGAAACAATTTAGAAAATTTAATAACATATATTGAAAGCTTGGGGATAGACGTAAACCTTGGCAAGAACAAAGCTCGAGGAAATAAAGGTTTTTTTAAGGCTACTTCGAACAGCTATAGAATTGATATATCAAAAAGTGTTGATACAGAATCTAGACTTAGTGTATTAATTCATGAATTCGCACACTATCTGCATTACAAAAACGACCCGACACTACAATCTTTGAATTTCATTTTTGAAGACGGTTTCTCATCTAAAATAGAAGAAGAACTTATTGAAGTCACAGTTAATTTGATTCCGAAAAAATCTATTGAACCACTCTTTAATACAAAAGAAAATATTGAAACAAACATCAGAAAAGTTAAAGAAGAATTAAAACAGCTTTTTCCTAATACAGATTTTACAACAATTCAAGAAAAACTGACAAAAATAATAGAAAAAACTCCATACAAACATTTATTAAAACACGATAATGTCAAAATACTTAATTTTATGAGCTTTGATATTTTTTCTATAAAAAATGTTGAACAATATAACATTAATGAATCTTGCAAGAAATATCTATATCTATGTTCTCAAAAAAGAGCCTTAAAAAGAATTAATTCAAAAATATATAAATTAAACAAATACTATAATTCAAAAGCAGAACTCTTCGCAAGATCACTGGAATCATTTTTCCTAAACAGGAGTGTTTTTGCTCAAAAAGCCCCGATTGTTAATAAAACTTACGAAAATTTGATTAATAAAAACAAAATCAAAATGCTTAGCGAAATCAATAAAATACTGGTTTTGCAAGGTGATTTTTAAACACTTATGTTAAGTTTTGTAACAATATTTATCAAGACTGAAATTAGATAAAATTTATATACTTTATATCTATGTAAGATAAAAAAAAGGTATAAGAAAATGTCAGCAACAAGTGCAAATTTAGCTTCATTATTACAAACAAAAGCAGATATTACTTATTATACTCAACAAATGATGTTCTGGACAAATAAGTATGATGCTAACGCAGCTAAATTGCAACAACAAGTTAAATACGAAACAAAATGGGAATCTGCTTTTGATAAAGCAATTGATAATAAAAGCGTTCTTGAAAAAGGCGGAGTTAGAGTAGCAAAAGATAACCAATGTGAAGATATAGCAGATGCATATGCACATGCTTGCGTTGAAGAATATGATGAAGAAATGTCCTTAGAATTAGCAGATAAAGATTTTGAATATGAATCAATGAAAACAATGTACGAAACCTTACTTGAAGAAATGAGAGCAAGAGAAGAATCCGAAAAACAATTAGTTTCAGACTCTGCAAGCGATACTGGCTTATTAAATCAATAATAAATAGACTACTGATACACCTTCGAAGAGTTATACATCAGAGAAGCAATAGTCATTGGTCCGACACCTCCCGGAACGGGAGATATATACCCTACAGACTCAGACATATAATCAAAGTCAACATCCCCTGTAAGTTGACCGTTAGAATCTTTGAAAATTCCAACGTCAACAACAACAGAATTATTTTTAACCATCTTACATCTTACAATTTTTTTACCAACCGCAGATACAACGATATCAGCGGTTTTTATTTTTTCTTCCAATTCTTTAGTATATGAATGGCAGTTTGTGACCGTAGCATTACGTTTTAAAAG
>JAFQNY010000037.1 GCA_017395765.1 bacterium | reverse complement strand
GGCGAAAGCTGGGAATGGACTGAACATAATTTACACGAAAAATTAGAAGCTTTCCGAGGTGAGTTCAAAGAAAAAGGCATTAAACCTAAAGCTACGATGTGGGCTATCAGAGGCGCCGTAACAGGCAGAACTCGTGGTGCTGACATGACAGCGACTTTAGAAATTATCGGTAAAGAAGACTGTTTAGCCAGAGCTAAAAAATCTATAAAAGCATAAATGATGAATATTACGAAAATAGCGTGCTTTGTTACAAAGCACGCTATTTTTCTGGCAAAATTTCTTTTTTTGTGTTTAAATCATAACACAGTATGAAGGTATATTTAAATAGGATTTCGATTAGTCCTAATCAACAAAAAAAATATAATGTCGTAACTAATCCTGATAATATAAAATATAATGAAAGTTCAGGGTTATTGCTTGTTGCTTATAATGACCATCAAATTATGTTTGGAGCAAAGCAGACCGTAACTGCAAAATTAAACTCTGATAAAACCCGTATGATAAAGAGTTTAACGGAAATTTTATCAACAAATGTTCCGGAGTTGTCTGCTGAAGAAAAAGCCTTTCAAATGATGAGAAAAGCTATGTCCTTTGCAAAAAATGTAAAAGAGCAGATTGCTTATTTGAAATTTCAGGCAGAGGTAATAGCTCAGAATACTCATTTGTCTGTGAAACAGCGTTATGATGAATTAGGAAAAATTGATAAACAGATTAAACGATTAGAAAAAGCAAAATTACCAAAGGAAGACCCTCCTAAAAAATTGTATGAAAATATTGATTTTACCTTAATAAATAGTTTTAAAACAGCTCTTTCTAATGATGATTTTGATTTGCAAGCGATTTTTTTGAATCATTACCGTGATTTAGAAAGTATGAAAACAGTTGAAGAGGTTCGGGAAAAATATCCTCATATTAAAATTCCTACTGATCCTATGGATATTGTTGCTCAAAAATGTGTAGAAATATTGGATAGATCTTTTTATGAAAGATTGGACGATGAATTTGAAAAAGACCATTCTTATGAAGAAATTGTTGAATTTTTGGCATTAAATCTTTTAGATACTATTAATTATGTAATAAAAGAAATCCAAATTACTAATAACGACAGGGTAAAAGTTTTAATAAATAAAGTTTGTGAGAAAGCGTTATTAGCTTATGAAAATATAAGATTTAAAGCGGGATTTTCTTCAGTGCCGGAGTTCCGTAAGAGAAAAGAGCCTGATATAACACTAACGGATACTGTGTTAATGCACTTTGATTATAATGATTATGTCTTAAAAGTTCTTAGAGCTCAGTATCTCGAAGGCAAAAAACTGAATGAAATCGAATACGGAAATAACAGAGCAAGATTATTAGCTTCAGAACCAAAAGAGCCTGAGTATAAGTTTGATAAAGTTTCAGAAAAAGTTAAGAAATACATAGCTGATGCTCAAAAACTAAGTCTTGCGCAACGTGATTACAAAAATTTTACTAATCGTGAGTTGACTGAAAGATTAAATTATTATGCGAATTCAGAGCTTGGCAATGTTGATGCTATTTTTGATATAATTGTTGATTTTGATAGTTGTCAAAAAACTCCTGAAGATATGAGGTATCTTGTTAAATTCTTAAAAGAGTTAGATGTTATCAGTGACAATAATTTGGGTGTTGAAGATGCCGTAAAATTAATTAAGGAAAAAGATCTGCGTCCGCATGGAACTTATAAAATTAATCAAATAGAGCGTCAGAAATTAGAAGCGAAACGGAAATTGGAACAACAACAGACTCTTCAATTAAATCAATATCGAAGAGATTTTGACAATGCAGTAAATGCTTTATACTGTTCAGGTTTGGAGGGCGTTTCAGAACTTTGTTTGAAGTATTATCCTGAATCTTTGGATGAAAAAGTTATTGCTGAATCAAAAAAAATAATAGAAATAATAAATAAAAACATTTCCCAAAAACGTACTTTGCAACAGTTGGAAACAGAAATTTTGCAATGGGAAATGTATAATGAACACGTTGACACTAAAAGTGCATTATATTCTGAAGCGTTAAAATACAGCGAAAAATTTGATGAAATCGAACGGGAATCAAAAATTGGTCAGTATCTATGGAATGCCGATATTGTAAATAATTATCCTAAAAATAAAAATTTGTTTATTAATCCGGAATTATTATCTCAAATTATGGAACGCTTTGGTGAGGATAAAAATTTAGCAACAGAAGTTTTATGTAAATATGAAGATTATAAGATTTTGACCCTGAAAGAGAAAACTTCGATAAAGAAAATTCTTGAATTGTTTGATAACAAAGATTCTAATTCAAAATTTATTTTAAAAAGTATTATAGAAAACGAATATGTTTTATCTGATACCGTTGTAGAACCTAAGAGTATTATAAAAACTGCACCGAGGACTTTTGCAAGTTCTGCGAAAATTCAGATTCTGGAAAAATACAGATTCCCTTTATGTATAGAATTTTTTAAAGCTTTTGAAGAAGCTCTGCCTCTTGATGCTAAGGCTCTTGGGTCTTCAGGCGTTAAAAAGACCGGTAGAAACAATGATAGTATAGAGCATAAAGTGGAGCTTAAAATTTCCGGACATAATGACAGATTGTTCTCAAGTCAAAATAACTATTATTTTGATATATTTTCTGATGTAGGTTTGCACTAATTCATAGATTCTTAGTGTAATGTTATTAGAAGTCTAAGCAATTTTACCTTCTTTAATAAGTTGTTCTCTTATTCTTTTTTTTGTTTCAAACTCTTGGTTATCATCTGAAGCCATTCTGTTAAGTAGCATAATTGCCGGCGTAAACACTCCTAACGCCAAGATACATGAGCCTATGCTGATTAAAATCGAATTTCTTTTTAATTTTTTAACTTGTTTAAAGAACTCGTCAGAGGTTTTACCTTTTATCAGAGCGTCTTGATATTGTTTATATAAAGTTTCAATCTGTTCAATAATACCGGTTTTAATCTTTTTACCTTTTTTATTGGTTGCTCCTAAAAAGTCGTCTAAATTAATAAATTTTCTTGTATCAATTTTTTGTGTTTCTTTTGCTTTTTTAAATAAACCTTGAGGTTCTCTGTACATTTGTATTATGTCTGACATTTTTGCAGCTTTGACGATAAGGTTATCAGGGTTTTTATGTAAAAACTCGTATAAACCGGCTTTTGATTCTTTAGCGGCATTAATTTCTTTAAGACTTTGCTCGATTGTGCCGTCTTCAAAAGCTTTTTTCAAAAATCCGTCTTCAAGAACTCTTGCATCAAGACTGATTGATTTACCTTTTTTCTCAGCCCAATCACCAAACATTTCCATAATTTTATCACCGGCATAGTACATAAAGAACAATAAAGACCCTTCCTTTATCATGTAGCCGATAAATTCTTGTTTAGAGCGAGAATCTTTTAATCTTTCTGCGGTAATACAGCCGTCCAGTACCCACATGTTTTTAACAGGGCTAAAAGCAAGGCTTTCAATTGCACTACCTAAACCTTTAAAAGTTGGGTTTGTGTTTGAAGTTTTTTCTGATTTTTCTTGCTTGGCTTCAAGATTACATTTTTCTTGATATTCTTTAATAAGATTCTCTCTGATTTTTTTGTCAGTATATATTTGTTTATATTTTGTCAGCCCAATGTAGCTTGCAACCGTAAGTCCGGTTGCTACAAGAAATTTTCCTGTTGCAAGGTTCTTAAAACTCTTTTCTTTGTTAATAATTTTTTCAATTTCGGTTTTAACTTTATCAGTAGGGGCAAATTCTTTTATCTTTTGTAAAATATCTTTGTTTTTTAAATTTCTTGCATCGAATTTTGAATCAAAACCAAAAGCTTTAAAAGCGGTTTTGTCATAAAGCCATTTGAAAAACGGAATCCCGCCCAACCAAATAATTTCAGTTCCGAGTTCATCAATGAATCTGTCGTGCCCTTCTTCTTTCCCTGTAATAAAAGAACCGACTGTCATACCGGTTGAAGACGCAGTGTCTTTAATAGCCAGTGGTATAAGGGAATTAGGGTTGCCTAATGTTGAAAATACTTTTGCTACATTCACCATTTCTACAACCCCCATCTAAGGTTCATAAGTTTTTTTGTTTGCTTGTTTTTCATCATACTGACCTTCTTTCTTATATAAGTTATCTAAATCCTTAAAATTGCTAATTTGTAAACAAAGTTTTACAAAGAATAAATTTTTTTTG
>JAFQNY010000036.1 GCA_017395765.1 bacterium | reverse complement strand
GGAACTTATTATTTATTCCTTGGCTAAGGATTCTTCGTTTTGATTTTCCCATTAGAACCCCCTTTCCATTGCTAATAATGCTACTCCAATCATGCCGGAATAATTACCAGCTGTGCCGAGTCTGACTGATATTGGGCTTGTTATAATTTCGTTGTTGGCGCATGTCTCTACTTTTTTTGTATCAACAAATTGAGCCATTGAGCCTGATAAAACAATACAGTCAGGGTCAAAGATGTTTGAAAGTCCGATAATCCCGTTAATAATATCGTTTTGCCATTTTTCAAAAACATTAATCATGTCTTGTTTAGCAGATTTAACCCCTTCAATTACATCATAGGTTGTAATATTCGGGTTGTTAAGCATTTCTTCTGCAGTTCGTTTTAAAGCTGTACCGGAAGCATAAGCTTCGAAACAGTCCCAACTTCCGCAAGTGCATTTTCTTCTTTTATCGGAATACATTTTGAAATGCATTTCTCCTGCCGCACCGGACTTGCCTTTTAAAAGCTTATTATTGATTATTATTCCTCCGCCGACTCCGGTTCCGAGTGTTAACATAATTGATATATCAGTGTTTTTTGAAGCTCCGATTTTGTATTCTGCCCAAGCCGCTGAATTAGCATCGTTTTCTACAAAGACTCTTTTTGAGCTTAGTTTTTGAAAATCAATTGTCGAATATCCTTCAACTAAGTTTCCGGTAGAACCAATTACCTTGGTGTTTTCATTATTAACTGCTCCTGCAGTTGCTATTGCAATAATGTCAACTTCTGATTCATACTTAGAAATTTGTGTTTTTAACAAATTTTGAATCTCATCAAGGTTTTTTGGTGTAGAAAACTTTTCGATTTCAGAAACGATTTCTCCTTGTTCATTAATTATTGCAGAATATATCTTTGTTCCGCCTATATCAAAAGTTAAAGCCTTTTTCATTTATATGCCCTCAATAAATCTTTTTGTAATCAATTGCGGTCTTGTAATTGCTGAACCGATAACCACGCTATGTGCTCCTAATTCAAAAGCTTTTCTTACTTCTTCCGTTGACCAAATTCGACCTTCTAAAACAATCGGCTTGTTTGTTGCTTTGACAAGTTTTTCCAGTAATTCGAAATCAGGAGTTTCTTTTTCGCTGATTGATTCAAGCGTGTAACCTGATAGAGTTGTTGAAATTATATCCGTATTAAGTTTATCTGCGTTTAGACCTTCTTCAAAAGTTGCAATATCGGCCATTGCAAGTTTGTTGTTTGAATGAATTAAATCAATAATATCATTAAGCGAACTACCATCCGGTCTTGGACGCATGGTTCCGTCAAACGCAATAACATCTGCATCGGCATTAATGAGTTCTTTAACCTCGTTAATCCCCGGTGTAATATAAACCACTTCTTGCCAGTTTGTCGGAAGTTTGTTTGGTTTTGTAAGTCCGATTACGGTAACTCCTAAGTCCTTTGCGATTTTAACATCTCGGCTTCCGGCAACTCGTAGTGTCGTTGCCCCTCCGTTTATAACCGATTGCATCATAGCTTTCATACAAACTTCTTGATATAGAGGTTCATCCGGCATGGCTTGGACAGAAACTATTATATTATTTTTTAATTTATCCGTGATAGTCATGTTTATAATTTTACCATAAATATTTTTCGGAGAATTTATATTTAAATAATATTGTATTAATAAAAAAAAGTTTTATAATATAAGTATAGAGGTTATTTAGTATGGTTGCAAAAAAGGTTTTTGTAGGGTTTTCAATAACTGTATTTGTTTTTGGTATAGGGTTGTTTTTCTTTGCTGAAAAATTTAAAACCCCTGAATCAAAACCTGAAACTGTGACTTCTGATAATATTAATAAACCGCAAAAAACATCAAAACCACAAGAAAAAAAATACGATTTGTACCAAAATAATATGTATGACTTGCCTTTGTATTCGATAGCAGAGATTTCAAAATTAACACCTGTTGTGAAAAAAAAGGTTGATGAACTATTGGAATCTTCATTAGGGTTCTATTTTTTACGTATTGTTGACGACAGTGTTTTTATAATCTTAAAAAATCCGGTAAAACAAGGTAATGTTTATCATAGACATGATTTGCAGTTTGTAGAAGTTTCTTCTGACGGAAAAGTTTCAT
>JAFQNY010000035.1 GCA_017395765.1 bacterium | reverse complement strand
TACAGATTGCTTTAAAAAAGCAAATATTAAAGCTGAATTGGAAGTCGATTTAATAAGACTTCTTGGCAAAAACGGTTATCCGCCTGAATACAATAAAGAAGTTTATAACGAAGTATTTGAACAGGCAGAAAACTTCAAAAAATACAGTGTTGAAGACTAAATAATTTAGTCCTGCTAAACAAATTCCCAATGATAGCCAAAGCAAGTTTTATGTTTACCTTTGCATACGAGTTTTATATAATCGTGACGACAGTAATCAATTTCTCGTACAAATTCTACCCACTTGCTTGCTTCTCTTGCACTTTCAAAGATCTCACCTGTTTCAACGCAACGAACTTTCTTTTTCGGTTCAGGTAGTGAACGGTATTTGTCGATTTTTTGTTTTATTTCAAAAAAGTGTTTTTGTTTAACTTTATATGTTCCCATTTTTACATCTTCTTGTTTTAAGATGATCCTGTATTTATTTTTTATAGTTTGTGCTTTTTCATATAAAGTTCTATATGGCTCTAATTCTTTTTGCAGGGAGTAGAATACCTTCTGATCAGGTCTAAACGTGCCTATCGTTTTATCACCATGCCGGAGTGTAACCGTACATCTGTTTTTCAGCTTCGTTGTCATATATTTCCTCTCTTATTGGTTCTGCTAAATCACTTTCTCGTAGCAAGCCCATTTGCAATCCCATATAAACAGCATCAATAGCAGTATGAATTTCCCCAAGATAGCAATACAAACGCCATTTTTGCATCCTTGTATTAGAAATAGACAATCCCATTTTTCTTGCAATTTGCTTATTATTATAGCCTTTTGCAATTAAAAATAGTATTTGATGTCTGCGATCTGTCATAGTTGCTTTATGTTTATACATGGAAAGCCTTTCAGAGATTTATCGGATTACTTTTTATCCAAAAAGTAATGCAATTTTTTTGTGCCGATATTATTAGACATTTGGCTAATTGAATTAGTAAAATTTATTTGATACATTAAGTTTTGAAAAAGATTTTTTTTACTAAAAAATCCAATAAGAATGGCAAATTTTAAGATTTACGGGTTTTAATTTATACATTATGGATATTTTGTAATCTATTCAAAATGTAATGCAAAGTCTTTATTAGAGAGGGTTTCGAGTTATAAAATAAAGTTACTATATGAGTAATCAATTTGATCCTGCTCAATTCCGATATAACGCAAAGTTATCTGCTGACTTGAATGATTAAAGATTTTTTGAAGTAATGCAACATCCTTAAACTTTTGATAGTGGTGATATCCGAATGTTTTTCTCATAGAATGTGTGCCGATTTTCTCTTCAAGTCCGACATTCTTGCAGGCTTCTCGTATCATATAATATGCTGTGATTCTGTTGTATCTTCTACCCCACAGAGATTTAAAAAGCGGTTCTTTGTCCCTTTTACCTTTAACAAAGTCGGCAATTAATGTCTTTAATTTGTCATTAAGAGGGAAACGCTTTGTTTTGCCGGTTTTCTTTTCAATAATCTGAACATAGTTTTTATTCCTGACATCACCGACATTGAGTGCGACAATATCAGAAATACGAAGACCGCTATTTGTACCAAATACAAAAATTAAATGGTCTCTTGCACTTTGTTTTTGAAGATATCGTTCGACTTTTTCGACATCTTTTTTGTTTCTAATTGGTTCAACTGTAGTCATATTTTTACTCCTTTCTATTTACTACACTCCTTAATTTTCGGGCAACAATAGCCTATAAAATAGTTGAGGCAATAAATAAAAACGGATTTATTCCTTTAAATATTTTTCAATCTCGTGATTAATCTCGTTATAATCATCGTCTGTAAGTTTCAGATAAGGTCTTGCAGGGATTTCAACAGATTTGTTTCTGCCGGCTTGACCTCCGAGTTGATGAATGGCGGCATATTCTAAATTCGATCCAATAACCGCAGAATCATTATCATAAAAAGTGTTTATTGATGCGGCAAGTTTACCTTCAACTTGCAAAATCTGTCCCGGCCACTTTCTTTTTTTAGTTCTTTGCTTTTTAGTTGATTCTGCCAAATCAAGCCATTTTTCAGGTCTGCCCTCTTTCTTAAAATTCTCTTCGGTTGAATAAGCAAATATGCCGGCAATATTTTTCATTAAAGGGCGCAGGTTCTCAGTCTTTTTTGCAAGATCAAGAAGTTTTTCGTGGACTTCTTTATTATCAAATTCAATCTCTATCGGTTTGTCGCTCATGAAGTTCCTTAATTGGGTAATTCGCAATCAACAATTCCCTGAAAATCTTTTTGCGATTTTCCACATCAGAGCGGTTGTTAATCCCGTTTAATCTTTCAACTTCTATCATCTCAAAGCCTTTATATAATTCTCTGATTTTAGGGGAATCATCGTATGAAAGTAAAAATCTGCCTTTGATATTGCCTAATACTTCTCTTAAGCGTTCGTGGTCAAAGTCTTTGGTTGAAGTTACATCATAACCACAGCCTTGAGAATACGGAGGATCGCAATAGAAGAATGCATCTTCAAAATCGTATTGCTTAATAAGATTTTCAAAGTCACGATTTTCAATCATAACTTTATCAAGTCTTTCGTGAATTGCATCAATCTTATCTAATACATTCTTTTGAGATTTACTTGCACCACCGGAGGATTTTTTAACCGTACCAAAAGACGAACCTTTGCCTCCAAAAGAGCGTGTAATAATAAAGTAGAATTGGACAGCCTTTTGAATATCAGTAATAAATGTGCCATTCATGAATTGAAAGAACATATCTCTTGATCCAAGTAGATATTTATACTCTTCTTTAAATGCGTTCGGATGGTATTTTACAATACGGAAGAGGTTTACAAGTCTTCCATCAAGATCATTATAAATCTCTAAGTCTGCCCATCTGTCTTTATAAAACAGAACCCAACCACCGCCTCCGAATGGCTCGATGTAGGACTTTATATCTTTAGGAATAAGTGGTGCAATAGTCTTGCGCAATAATCTTTTACCACCAACCCAATTAATTAAGCATTTTTTGTCTGTTGTCATTTTAAACTCCTTTTAAATTATTTTTAACTTTCATTTAATCGTCTATTAAACCGCTTGCAGGGTTATGACTCCACCCGACATCAGGTGCAACATGTTTACCCGTCAGAGGATCTGTGTAAACTGTAACCGGCTTGTACTCTCCTGACTTTTTAGAAACAAGAGCCAATTCTTCCGATAGTGTGCCGGCAGAAGAACTGACCGTTCGGTTTTTCTTTTGCAGGTTATAATCTGATAGTGCGTTTACTCTGCATCTGCACCTCCAACCGTTCGGTGGGTAAAAGCTCTGCCAAAACGGATCGTCATATCTATAAACAAGTCCGTTAAGCATTGCGTGTTCAGGTCTTGTTGAGGCATCCATAACCGCCACATATTCCCAATACGGTCTATTATCCACATTCTCGTATTGAGTTTTATATCTTCCCGTCTGATATGCCGTCTGCATATTAACTGAATAAATCGTTTTCAGGCGGTACATTGAGCCAAGCTGAACTTTTTCTGCGACACCCTGACTATCAACCACTATCTGCTCTCCCCACCAACCTTTCTTTTGAAGAGTCGGTTTAAGTTCCTTTGAAAATTCTCTGAATGTTTTTCCCTCTGTAAGTGCTTTTTCAAGAGCAGAACGAATGTCTTTTAAGATGTCCTCTCGCATAGCTTTTGCTACTGTGAAAGATTTTTTATGAGCATCTTGCCATAATTCGTACCAGTCCCAAGTAAACTTATTGTTTTTGTTTTTAAAGTATTTAATAGCCATCGCAGGAGCGAGTTTAAATAATGATTTTAATTGAATCATCAGTATTTCACCCCCAAGAAATCTAAAACTTTGCCACAGCCTAATTGGTTTATACAATAATCGTGCAATTTTGGATGAGTTTCTCTCATTTTTTCAAATTTATTCGGGGATTTTTCACGATGCACACCGAACATACAAAACATACATCCTGTGCGATCAACCTTTGTCGTGTAATATTTACCTTTACTGTCTTGCAGGATATCTCCATAAACGAAGCAGTACGGAACATCAAACTCTTTTATGTACTGATAAATGTCCTGTTCTGTCCAAAAACCAAGTGGAGTTGATGCCGGCCGATCGGAATTAAAAGAATTGCATCCTTTTTTGAGATACTCCGTTTTTCTTAAGTTACTTTCTGCCGCCATTGTTGCTATAAATGGTTTAAGTCCTGATTCTTTCTCAAACTTCTTTGCAGGAGTCTTTTTCATAACCTGACAACATTTCGCTGATATCGGAATGTCGCTGTCTCGGAGGAATTGCCATTTTGCCATACAATAATGAGTGCCATATCTTTTTACATAATCGCTATTTGGATCAAACTTCTTTTTTGTATATCCGTCAGGATTCCTACGGCTTTCTTCGATGACCTTTGCGACCTCTTTACTAATAACAGGATAGCCATATTGTTCCAACACTTGTTTGAATGTAATTTTAGGTCGGATTGTGATTGTGTTTTCGGTTTGTGTTACAAACTGACGGACTTCAGGATATTCAAGTCCTGTGTCCACAAAAACCGCAGGAACTTCAGGATAAAGCGAACGGACAAGATGCAACAAGACTGTTGAATCCTTTCCGCCGGAGAATGATACATAAACCTGACCGTCAAAATGCTCATAAAATTGCTTAATTCTATTTTTTGAAAGCTCAATTTTTAAATGTAAAGGCAAACTCTGCCGTTGTTTTAGAAAGTTGCGTTTCATCGCATACTCTTCAGGGGAAATGGATGCCATATTAATCCTCATCAAGTCCATCTGCTCTACCCTGTAACTCACACAGGAATAAAGCCTTTTGTATCGTCTCTTCAAATTTTTTACTTTGCAGGTTCTTATCTGTGAGCAATTCAAAGGCTTCTTCGTAATTCTCACAGCTTTCAAATAAATCTATAAGTGGCGTAAGCATATTTTGAGATTGTTTATTTAACTCTCCTTCAGTTATGAATTTATACAAATTTTCAATCTGTGCTTGTCCGGGGAGAAGATGTTCTTCTTGTTCTCTGAATTGTTTAAAATTAGGATTTACAGGAATAATATCTTCTCTAATATCAAAGTCCTCTTCTTCCAAGCCATAGGTTTTAATAAAATATTCCTTTGTAAATTTAACACCTGTGTCAGAGAGAATTTTATCTCGTTGAGCCAAAGTTAAATCAACATCTTCAGGCTCGTAAAGTTCAAAAACAGGGACTTCTGCGTTTGTAAAATTGATTTCATAAATCCATTGAATTAACTGATTTATAGTTTTTTCAACCAGTTTTTTGTCTGCATCAATAATATCTTGTCGTACTGCCATATGCGTGTTTGATGCGGCATAACTTCCTGTTGAGCCAATTTCCGTTGTTAATGTTTGTCCAAGGATTGCCTTTGAAATTTCTGAATTCATCTTATCGATGAGTTTTTCAAATATCTCAGCAGAGGATGATTTATTTGCCTCTTGAATTTCTACAGATGAATCATCAGGAATAACCGCAATGGCATCTTGGATCATCTCTTCTAATAAATCAGCAAGTTTATCTGTTTCTTCTTTTGTTGCGCCACGAGGGTGCTTACCTATAAGGTGAGGGATTCCGTATTTTTCTGTAAATACTACCCAAAATTTAAGACCACCTTTCTTAAATGTCACCGGCCAAAAAACACGAGAAAGAACTCTTTCTCCATAAGGGTTGTCGTAACTTGGATTATTTTGAGGACATAAGAACTTTTTAGGAGGTAACTCTTCTCCCCAATAGTGTTCTTTAGTTCTGAATTTTAAAAGATTCTCCTCATCAAAACAGAACCATTCAGAAGGTTTTGCTTTTAATTCAAGTGGTAAAACGTAATTGCCAACCTTACCCCACATAATCTCTATGGGTTGAAAACCAAATAATGTCGCATCTAAAATGTCATTAATTAGTTTATGAATATCAAGTTTTTTAAGTACATCTTCAACTAATTCGGCATCTTTTGCCTTATCTAAGCCTCTATTTATTTCCCATTCAAGAGATAAAACACCGGCTTTTCTTGATTGAATGCACGCAAAAACGTGTGGATCACAAAATAATTCCCTATAAATTTTCACATCTTTGCCTTGCTTACGCAGAACGATGTCGGGATCGGGTAAATATGAACCTAATGAATAAAAATTTATACTTCGTTTTCGAGTTGCAATTTCATCAGATAATTTTTTTGCCATAATTTTTCCTTTTAGGGTGATGTTAAATGTTGTTTAAAACCTTTTTAAATTCTTTTAATTTTAATTTTTAGGGGTTGGTGTAATAACATGTGAGTCAAAATAATTTAAGAGCCCTTAAAAGTCTTTTACGAGTTTTAAGGTTTCAAATTTTTGTCTTGATGAAATATGTATTTCACCAGTTCCGTTTCCGGCGGCGTGCAGAGCAAGTGCCAATGCCCAAAAGCGGTCAGCGTGTCCGTTGTCCGAACGGTCAGCATCAAAACGGATATTGTTTGCAGTTGTTGTTATTCTGCGAATTGAGTGCAAGTCCTCTCTAATTTCGTGAGTTTTAGGAATAAAAACAGTTCGGTTTTCAAAGTGGGTACGGAGGCAATAAGCCATTTCCTCTTTAATTCTGTTAGTGAACATAATCGGCTCAACTCTATATTTGCCGAATTTTATTTGTGCATTTTCGGATAATTGCATCCCGATCCCGGTTGAATCTGGACAGCATCTTCTAAATGGCTTGCAGGATAACACATTCGATAAAATCTCTTCTTGTTTATGGAATGGCATTTTAACCAGTTCAATAACACTTCGGGTGTATAAGATATTTTCTAATTTTTCTAACACCCAAATTACAGTTAAATCCTTTTTACGACCGACATCCATTCCGACAAACATATCGTTTTTGATTTCAGATAAAGGTCTTAAAACATCATCTAACTCGCAGGTTGAAATAAGGTCATAAGGTAAAAAGGCACAAGCCTCATCAACTGCAATACAACAATATTCTTGCAACCACGTGTATTCATCAAAACAGTTGTCTTCTTCATTTTTCATCCACTCCTGTTGTTCTTCCGGGGTGGTTTTTCTTTGGTAAATTCTATCAACAAGACCTTCTGAAACAGCAAGTTGAATAGGTGTTTTATGATGAGACCATTTTAATTTACCCTTCAAAACCTGATCTATAAACTTATAATATAAGCAGTTTTGTCCGTTGTGAGTAGATAATATTCTCAAAGGATAACCCCATGTTATACAGGGGCGTGCCGCTTTCCAAAGTTCTTCGGGATTATTATGAAAGGCGAATTCATCTAAAACAACTTTCCCACCTTTAGAACGGAAGCCTTTTGGATTGGAGGAAAGAGCGTGTATTTTTGTACCGTTTGAAAATTGAATAACAAAGGCTTTTATATCTTTGTCGTTATCAATAATTACTTCGCCCAACCTTTTAGCGGTGATGTGGAATAATTTAACCCATTGCTCGCAATAATCAATATATTCTTTAGCGGCAGATTCATCTGCTGATGAAAACCAAACAGCAGGGACTGTTTTATTAACACAATCCCTGACATCTTCGTAGCTTTGAACGTATGTCGCACCAATACGGCGTGACTTCTCCCAAATTTTTATTTTTGATTTATCGTTAAGCCATCTTTCTTGATAGGGTAAAAAATAATTATTCTTCACTTGATTTCATCCCTAAAATTTCAGTTTCAATCAACTTCACAAAGTCAGGAGTAATTCCTTTGTTTTCTTCTTTTGCAGGTTTATTTATTACTCCGTCTTCGTACTCTTTGATTTTTGTAATAAGCGGAAGCATTTTTGTAAATGCAAACATTCTGCCGGGATCAACTTTTTCATTATTGTCGATGTCATATTCGATAGAGGTCATAAGTTTACGAGCAAAGTTATAAAGCTCTTCATGGAACATTGTTTTTGTACTTAAATATTGTTCTTTTTTTAAGTCCCACTTATGATCCGTCTTCCATCTGCGGATGGTTCTTTCATTTACACCGACTTTTTGAGCAACCTCTTCAATAGTAAGTTGATCTACAACATAGAGCCGTTCTGCATTAGACAATAAAACTTCATTCTTAGCCAAAGTAATCCTCCAACTTTTGAATTTTAGTATTTAGAGTCTGCATTTCCCCGAACACCTCTTGAAGTCGATTAAAAGCAACAGATGCCTTTTCGACTTCAAGTTTTAACGTGTCTTCTTCAAAGGGGTTCAACAATGAACGAATTAGTATAATAAGACCTGCCGCCTCCGTATCAAGATGTTTAAATTTAGATTTAGCCTCGGACAGTTGTCCTTTTAGTTGAATTCTCTCAATATCCATTAGCCTGAAATCTCTCTTTTTAATACGGGACACCAAACATTTGAATCGATTTTACTTTCGATTCTTGAAAGCACAGTTGCGCTATATTGGTTGGTTTCAACCAAATCCTTTAAGATCTCAAAATTATTAGCAATAATTTTTTCAAAGGTTTTAACCTGTGCTTGGTGGTAAATGTACCAAATAACAAAAATCACCGCAGGGAATCCAATACTCTCAAATAGTTTTAACATAATAGATGTTTCCATAATCATTCCTTTCCAAAACGAAAGAGAAAAGAGGCTTTTCGCCTTTTCTTTTACTTCAAAGATAACTTCTGCGACTTGTATTTTTCAACTTGTCGTTGCAAGAGATTATTGCACTTGTGTTCGGATTGTAAAAATTCTCTTGCCATTGCAATTTGAGAGTGATTTGCAATGGCGATTATACTGCCATCAGAAAAAGAAAAGTTTATTACACAAAAATGATGGAGAGTTTTATGAAGTATTTTGAGGTTTTTAAAGCCGGAAACTACCCACAGGGAAAATTTACAAAGGAAGAGGTGCAAGAACTTGCCAAGAATTATGATCCAAGTTTTTGCGAAGCACCTATCACTTTAGATCACGAACAGAAGGGGCCGGCTTATGGTTGGGTTGATAAATTAAAAGAAGAAGATGGAATGCTTAAGGCTTCTTTTAAAGATTTATCTGATGATTTAAAAGAATTTGTTAATAAGGGTAAGTATAAAAAAATATCTGTTGAAATATACAGAGAGTTAGAGGGTAAAAAGCCATATTTAAAGGCTGTTTCTTTCTTGGGTGCATCAATTCCTCAAGTAAAAGGAATGGAGCCGGTTGAATTTAAAGAAGGCGAATCAGAAACCTATATCTTTGAAACTCAAACAGAAGATGAAACAGAGACTGAAGATATAGAAGAATTAAAAAATACAATCGCTGATTTAAAACAACAGGTCGCTGATTTTAAGGAAAAAGCACAAAACAAAGACACAATAAAAGAATTAAAAACGCAGGTCAAAAATTTAAATATTGAACTTGCAAAATTTAAAGATCAGGCGGCAGGAAAAGATGAGCTTGCAAAGAAATTGCAAGACTTGGAAAACACTATAAGAGATAAAGATTTTAACGAGTTTATTGACTCTCAAATCTCTGCTGGTGTTTTAACTCCTGCAAATAAAGATGCTGTTTTTAATATTTTACAGGACTTGGACAACGTCAAAAAGTTTGACGAGTCCTCCAACAGCATCGATAAGTTTAAAACATTCATATGTGCATTACCGAAGCAAGTTGAGTTTGATGAAATTGCACAAAAAAACGCAAAGAAAAAGACTGATGACGAACTAAAGTATGCTGATGCAGATGAGGAAAGTTTAGAGATATTCAAACAGGCACAGTCTATCGCCCAAGAAGAAAATATCTCATTTCGTGAAGCACTATTAAAGATTAAGGAGGTATAAATGGGGCGTTTAGAAGAATTAAGAATTAATGCCTATTTGTCCGAAGTTGCGCGAGGATATAGTAATAATTCATTTATTGCTGAAAGTTTATTCCCTGTTATTAATTCAGATTTGGAAAAAGTGGATATCTTTGAATTTAACAAAGAAGCATTCCAAGTTTATGACACAGAACGTGCAATTAGAGCTAATTCAAATGTAATTAGTCCTAAAGGATTTAAAAAGCATACAACAACCCTTACAGAACACGACTTGGCTTATCCGATTGATTACAGAGAAGAGGAAGAAGCTCGTAAAATTAAGTTGCAAGTACACGCAACAAACGTTGTAACACAGGGACTTTTATTAAAACTTGAAACACAATGTGCCGCATTAGCACAAGATCCGACAAAGTATCCTGCAACAAATAAAATTGCTTTATCCGGCACAAGTCAATTTACACATAAAGACTCCGATCCTGTTGGTGTAATTGATGATGCAAAAGATGCAATTTCAAGACAAATCGGTCAAGATCCAAACACTCTCGTTATGGGACAAGAAGTATGGGAATCATTAAAAAGAAATGAATCTTTGAAAGGCTTAATTGCAAACTCTACAAATAAAATCGTAACTCTCGATTTATTAAAAGAGTTCTTTGAAGTTGAAAATATTGTCATTGGAAAGGCGATTTATTCAAATGCAAAAGATGAATTTGAAAGAGTATGGGGAAACAATATTATTCTTGCTTATGTTCCTAAACTTAATGCAAGAACCGAATACGATCCTGCTTTTGCTTACACTATTCGCAAAAAAGATGCTCTTCAAATTGATGAGTACGAAAAAGAAGGAAACAAAGTCCGCTACATTCGTGCGACTGATATTTACACACCATTCCTCGTTGGTGCTGAAGCCGGTTATTTAATCTCAAATGTTAACGGAACAAAAGGAGGTAACGGTGGCAACTAAAAAATACAAAGTTAAAAACACTAACATTTTGCACAATGGTGATTTGTATAAAATCGGCGATGTAATTGAGCTTGATGAGAAACAAGCTACAAAATTGCAAGATGTATTAACTGTGGTAAAAGAAACCTCCACAACAAATAAAAATCAAAACAAAACAAAGACGGAAAACTCTGAAAAATCAGGAGGTGAAAATGGCAAATAAACTATATAAACCTTTATTGATTGATTCTGTGCTTGCTACTGCTGACTTACCAAAACAAAGATTTATTTCTTTTAATGGCGCAGTTTCAGGAGCCGGAGAAAAAGCCTACGGTATTTGTGATGTTGAAACCGAATCAGGTCAGTATGCCCCAGTTGCAACAATAGGTATTTTACTTGTTGAAGCAGGCGGCACAATTACTGTCGGATCCGAAATCACATCAGATGCCAACGGGAAAGCAGTCACTTTAGGCGATAATCAAAAATCAAATGGTTATGCTCTCGATGACGGAGCAGAAGGTGATGTCATCAGAATAATCAGAGGCATTTAATGTCTTTCTACTGTACCCCCGAAGATATTGAAAAGCAAGTTAGTACACATACCCTTATCCAGCTAACTAATGACAACCCCGATCAGGAAACTGTCGATACGGTTGTCTGCGAGGAAGCACTTATCTACTCCTCTACCCTTATTGATGGTTATTTAAGGGGAAAATACACACTACCCTTAAATAACCACTTTCCTTTATTACGGATAATTGCGATTGATTTAAGTATTTATCGCCTTTATTCAAGAAGAATTTATACAGATATTCCTGAATCAGTTTTACAAGCATATAAAAACGCAATTAAAACATTGGAAGATCTCAAAAAGGGAATAATAAACCTGCAAACAGAAGAGGAAACGAGTGTCAGGACTTCAGGGGAATACAGAACAAATAAAACTGAATCAGACAGGTTATTTAATAAGCGAGTAATGAATCTTGAGTATTAGGGATATTGAGAATTCAATAATTCAATATTTAAAAGATAAATTCCCACAGTTTTTAGTTCAGGGATTCCCTGAAAAACCGCAAGAATTTATATTACTCCATCCTGTCGGTGCAATACTCGTACATTACAGAGGCGGAAATTATTCCAACTCAAACGCAATAGGAATTATATCTCAAGACAAAGGTCTTAATTTTGCAATAACTGTCGTTACAAGAAACCTGCGCAATAATAACGGAGCTTATGAAACCCTCGATAAAGTTAAGCAATATTTATGCGGATATAAAATCCCCGAATGCACAAAATTAACCCCAAACAAAGAAGGCTTTATATCTGAAACAAACGGTATATGGCAGTACGAAATAGAATTTAGACTCTCTACCCCAAGTATAGAAGAAATGGAGGAAATATAATGCCTGCAAGTTTTTTACATGGCGTTGAAACAATAGAAATTGAAAAAGGTGCAAGAACGATTAAAACCGTTAAAACGGCAGTAGTCGGACTTGTAGGAACAGCACCGCTTGAAGATGTTGATACTGATTTAAGAACAGTAAATGAACCTACGCTAATACTAAATGAAATTGATGCTGTTAAATATTTCGGCTCACCTAAAAATGGATATACAATACCTCAAGCACTACAAGCAATTTTTGATCAGGGTGCAGGTGTTGTAATTGTTGTTAATGTCTTTGATCCTACACAACACGAAACCGTATCTGATGTTAAAAAAGCAGATATTATTGGTGGAGTAAATGCATTAACAGGTAAAAGAACAGGCATGAAAGCCTTTGAGGACTGCTATTCTCTATTTGGTTATTTCCCAAAAACTATAATTGCACCTGTTTATTGCGAAGACACCGCAGTTGTTTCAGCTCTAAAAACTATATGCGACAAAATCAGAGCAATTGGATTAGTTGATGCTCCGGTCGGCACAACAGTTCAAGAAGTAATTACAGGTAGGGGGCCGGAAGGACAAATAAACTTCAATATAGCCTCCGATAGAATTGTGTTGTGCTACCCTCACCTTAAAGTTTATGACTCTAAAACAGACTCAAATGTTTTAGAGCCATATTCCCAAAGGTTGGCAGGTGTAATTGCCGCTAAAGATATTGATAAAGGTTACCATTGGAGTCCTTCAAATTCATCAATTAACGGAATTGTTGGTGTTGAAAAACAATTAACTTCAATGATAAATGATCCATCAAGCGAAGTTAATACCTTAAACGAAGCAGGTGTTGTTACGGTATTTAATTCTTATGGTTCAGGCTTTAGGACTTGGGGCAACCGTTCATCTGCTTATCCAAGCTCAACACACGTTACTAATTTTATAAATATTAGAAGGACTGCTGATATTCTTCACGAGAGTGTTGAATATTCAATGTTACAGTTTATCGACTTCCCTATTGATGACGGTCTGATTGATTCAATCAATGAATCTGTTAATGCCTTTATCAGAACTTTAATCGGGCGTGGCGCACTTATTGATGGCAAGTGTTCATATAACCCAGATAAAAACCCTGTAACGGAAATCGCCAATGGGCATTTAGTATTTGATGTTGAATTTATGCCTCCAACTCCGGCTGAACGCATAACTTTTGAAAGTTTTATAGACATCGAATTACTAAAATCATTGGGTGGTTAATGAGAGCCGAGATAAACACTTGGGGCGAACTTGCCATTTACTGTGAGGATTATGACATCTGTAAGAAATGCGCAAATAAGAAAAAATGCCCTTTGATACAAGCCATCAGTCAAGAGATAGTTATTCTTCATTACTCAGATGTAGCAATCGGGGAATGCGGATTATTTAAAAAGGAATAGGTTATGAGCAAAATTAAAATCAATAAACTTACAAATGCCAATGTTTATCTAAATGGAATAAATCTCCTTGGAAGAGCTGAGGAAGTTCAACTTCCTCAAATTAAACATAAACTCGCAGAACACAAAGCATTAGGAATGGTTGGTTCTGCCGAGTTTTTTTCAGGGATTGATAAATTAGAGTGCAAAATTAAATGGAATGCACTTTATCCTGAAGTTTTACTTGCATCAGCGACACCATTTACTGCCTCAATGATTCAGGTTCGTGCTTCTCTTGAAACTTACAACGGCACAGGGAGAATTGAAGAGGTTCCGGCTACGGCATTTATTATCGGAACGTTTAAAGAATTTCCACTTGGCACAATTAAACCGCACGAAAATGCAGAGTATGAAACATCAATGTCAGTTACTTATGCAAAGCTCGTGGTCGATGGTGTGCCTTTATTTGAGATTGATGTTCTTGAAAATATCTACAAAGTGGGCGGAATTGATATGTTAACCAAATATAAGAAAAATATAGGAGCGTAAAAATTATGACAAAAACACTTTCATTACCATCAGGAAAAATTGCATCATTGAAAAAAGGAAGAGGATTTGACCTCCTGCAAGCACAACAAAAAGCAAAGACATCTGAAGAGATTCCTTATGCTCTTATTGCTGAACTTGCTGAAATTGACGGTCAGAAGTTGGTTTACGAAGATATATTAGAACTTGACTTGGAAGATGTAATCGCTCTTCAGGCAGAAATATCGGGAAAGTTTACGGAGGCGAAAGCCACAGAGGTAAAGGAAGAAACTCAAAAACCCCTCGAACAAATAATTGCATAGATGTTTTGCCGGATTCTCAATCAATAATTCATCTGTGCAAAATAACGGGTTGGCAGTATTCGGAAATCGGGAAAATGTCCATTCCCCAAATCGCATACTGGTGCAAAGAGGCAATTAAGTACACGAATAATCAAAATCAGGAATTAGAAGAACAATGCTCGACACTATGATGAAAGTATCATTAACTCTTGTAGCCATCGACAAAATGTCGAGGGTTATTCGTGATGCCGTTTCAAAGTCAGAAACAGAGTTTGATAAACTTCAAAGGAAAATAAATCAAACATCAGAGCGATTAGATAAGCTCGGTCAAAATATGGCAAAGGTCGGTGCAGGTTTAACTGCTGTCGGCACAGGAATTGCGTATAAACTCGGAATAACGGAAGCGATCCCGGAAGCCATTGCATTGGAACATCAATTAAGAGAATTAGGAAACGTTGGGCAATTATCAGCAGAACAATTAAAAGAAATGGATGAAAGGCTCGGTTCTATATCCCGTTATACAAATCAAATGCGTGGTGAAATTGCTGAAGGTTTGAATGTTCTCGTTGCATCAGGTATTGATCCGACAGCGGCACTTGACTATATGAATGTAATCGGTCGAACCGCAACGGCGGCACAAGCAGAAATAGTTGATATTTCAAATACGGCATTCTCTGTTACGGATAACTTAAAGGTTAATGTAAATGACCTCGCTAAAACAATGGATATTTTGGCACAAGCAGGAAAAGAGGGAAGATTTGAATTAAAAGATATGTCTGCCGCATTCCCAAGTTTAACAGCAGGTGCAAGTATGCTCGGTATGAGAGGTGTACCTGCTGTTGCTGAATTAGGTGCGGCACTTCAAGTCGCAATGAAAGGTGCAGGTTCTGCTCCCGAAGCGGCAACAAACTTTGAAAGTTTCTTGCAAGCAATAACTTCTCCAATGGCAGTTAATCGATTTAAGGAATTATACGGAGTAAATCTTCCGGCATTTCTTAATCAGGTTATTGCCGAGAATAAAGATCCGATTGAAGAGATGGTTGTTTTAATCAACCAGTTAACAGGCGGAGATGTATTTAAGGTTTCAGAAATATTCAGGAATAAAACTGACTTGAACTTCCTTAAACCTATGATGCAAAATCTCGATGAGTATCGAAGAATTAAAGCATCGGCTCTCGGTGCAGATGGCATTATGGATGAGGACTTTAACCACATGTTGAAAACAACATCGGAACAATTCAAACTCCTAAAAATTAATATGAAAGAGTTGGTGTTCCCTCATTTACATAAACCAATTGAAAAAATTAACGAATTATTGACGAAGATAAACAAACATCCGATTCTCCAAAAAGGAATCTTCTCTGCAATAATTGGAACAATCGGACTTGGATTAGTTCTCACTACACTTGGAACTGCCACGATGCTTGTCGGAAAACTTGTTAAAGGTTACGGCACGTTTTTAGGTTATGCAAGAGATTTAACTCCTGTTTTAGTTCAGAATTCAATAAAATTACTTGAATTTTTAGGATTAAACACAACCGCTCACAACCTCACTTTTGGCAGAAAAATTATGCAAGCAGGAAATCCTCTTGGCTTGGATATGAAAAACTTTTCACTTGGAAATGGTTTAATGGCAGACATTCGCAGAATAGATAATAATTTGCGTGAAGGCATAATTAAAGGCTTTAAAGAACTGCCTGCAAATATATCAAAGTCGGGTGTTGCTCTTAAGGATTGGACTGTTACTTCAATCAGGGCAATTCCTGCTAATTTTACAAAAGGTTTAATTGCGTTCAAAAACGGTTTTCTTGGAATTCCGTCTATGATTGGAAAAGCAATTATGGCATTCAGAGCATTTTCGGTTACTCTTTTATCTTCCCCAATTGGTTGGATTGCTCTTGCAATTGGTGCTGTTGTATTTGTTATTTACAAATATTGGAAACCGATTACTGCTTTTTTCAGAGGTTTATGGAACGGATTAAAAGAGGGACTTCAACCGTTAATGCCTTTATTTAAGAGATTAGCAGTTGCTCTTGAGCCTGTCCTTAAACCTATAAAAGCAATAATTAACTGGTTTAAGAAACTCATCAAACCAGTCGAGGACACAGGCGGTAAAGCAGAATCAATGGGATTGAAGTTCGGAAAAGCAATCGCAAGTGTTATTGTGAAACTTGTCGAACTCGTTACCAAAGCGGCAGAGTTTGGCAGAAAAATCGGAGATATGCTCGCAGGTGGTATTATTTCTAAATTCGCCAAAGTTAAAGAAGCAATCGGGAAAATGACTCAAATTATTAGAGATCACCTTCCACATTCACCTGCCAAGACCGGCCCACTAAAAGACCTGAATAAATTAAAAATTATTGAAACTATTGTTTCTACAATGAAACCTGCACCGCTAATAAACGCAATGAATAAAAATTTAGGTCTTATGATTGGAGGAATCCGAGGGAACATTGGAAGAGTGGCAAGCGGTGTCAGTGCATCTTTTGTTGTTAATTATTCCCCAACAATATCAATGCCGTCAGGCACTTCAAAGGATGAATTCTCACAACTTCTAAAAAGGCACAAAGACGAGGTTGTGGCAATTCTAAAAAGAGAATTTGAACGAAAAGAGAGGTTGGCTTACTGATGTTTGCACAACTTGGCGATATTCAATTCGATTTAATAACATACTTTGACGGAATCAATGACACCATAACTTACAATTACGCTGAACACGAGCGAATCAATAACAAAACACTCTTACAGTTCTTGGGCGAGAACTTGCAAGAATTCACTATTAAATTAAATCTACATTCATCTTTTTGTGTGCCGGAAGATGAAATCCTAAAAATAAGAACGGAAGCCAAACTTGGAAAACCGCTCAAATTCATAAAAGGGAATGGCGAATATGTCGGAGCGTTCGTTATCTCACAAATACAAAAAACAACAGAACAAACAAGTCCTGAAGGTGATTTAATTGCGATTCAGGTTGAACTTCAACTAAAGGAATACGCAGGGAAAATACCTGAAGACGAAGAAGAACAACAGGGATTAAAGAAAAAAGAATGACAGAATATTACTCATACATTACAAAAGACGGAGACAGGTGGGATTTAATCGCTAATAAGTTTTATAAAAATCCCTCAAAATATGAGCCAATTATAAAAGCTAATCCCGATGTGCCTATCACCCCAATTTTAGATTCAGGAATATATTTAAGAATTCCTGTCTTGGAAGATTCAGAGACTATCAAATTTACATTACCCCCATGGAAAGAATAAATGCTAACACCAATTTTTAAATTAGAATACAACCATAAAAACATCACAGAAGACGTTTCGGATTATGTCGTAACGATTGAATATTCCGACTACGAACAGGGACAAAGTGATGAAATAACAATTACCTTTGAAGATGCAGAGGGCTTATGGAATGGTGCTTGGATTCCATCTAAAGGTGATGCTCTTCGTTTGTATATCGGTTATGTTGGATCAAAATTATTAAATTGCGGAATATTTGAAATTGATGAGATTGAATATAATTCCCCACCTGACACCTTAATTGTAAAAGCACTTGCGACAGGGATTAAAAAAGCATTCCGACAGCCAAACTCTGTCGGATACGAGAATAAAACTTTAAAGCAAATCGCAAATGAAATCGCAAGAAAGCACGAATTAACTCTTGTCGGAGATATTGAGGACATTAAGGTTGAAAGAATCACTCAAAATCAAGAGAGGGATTTATCATTCCTGAAAAGATTATCTGAGCAATATGGATATATTTTCAAAATTGCCGAAGATAAACTCGTCTTTTATAAATCTGAAAAGTTAATCTCTGCTGATTCTGCGAAAATTATCTATAAATCGGATTTATCAAGTATAAGACTGACAGAAAAAACAAGCCATGCATATAAATCGGTTTCAGTTGCATATCGAAACCCAAAGACAGGCAAAGATGTAACAGCGACTGCTAAAAATCCGAATTGTGTCAAAGGTGATACGCTTAAACTCTCTGCCAGAGCAGAAAATAAACAACAGGCTCTTTTACAGGCAAAGGCGGCACTTGCTAAAGGTAACTACACCATTGAAGGCTCTTTATCAATGCCGGGAAATCCTTATTTAGTCGCAGGATTAAATGCTGAACTTAAAGATCTCGGTTATTTTTCAGGAAAATACCACATAACCGAAGCTCACCACATAATTGATAAAACTTCAGGCTATGCAACATGTTTGGAGGTTAAATCGTGTTAAGGTTTGGAACTGTAACATTTATAAATCCTTTGACGGCAAGAGCAAGAGTCCAATTTGCAGAAGACGGAATGAATTCATATTGGCTCGCAGTCCTGCAAAATAAAACATTCAAAGACAAGTTTTATTCTATGCCGGCAGTTGGTGAACAAGTCGCTTGTCTAATGGATCAGAATTCAGAAGATGGAGTAATTTTAGGAGCAATTTATACGACTGAAGATACTCCGATTATTGAAACCGAAAAGCAAGTTTCCGCAAATTTTGAAGATGGCACTTTTGCGAATGTTGATAAAGAAACTCAAACCCTCACACTCTCATTCCCCAATATACATTTAATCGGAAATATCACCCACGAGGGAACACTTTCAAACACAGACGGAATAACATCTCAAACTGACATTACAGATAAAACATCATCAATGCAAGCAATGAGAGATATTTATAACGAACATAAACACACAGGAAATCAGGGAAGTCCAACATCTGCACCTGATAAAGGAATGTAATGACAAACTTAAATGAAATAACTTATGTTGATTGGCAATGTAAACTCAACGGAATCGGCGGTGTCGCAGAGGGTGTTGAGGATATTAACCAATGCATCGCAATAATTTTACAAACTCAAAAAGGCTCTGATCCGCACAGACCAACATTCGGTTCAGACATCATCAAATATGTGGACTACCCGATAAATATAGCAAAAGCAAACATTATCAGAGAAACAATAGATGCAATTAATCTATGGGAAACAAGAGTAAAAGTTAATAAAGCAGAAGTTGAAATCAACGGCTCAACCATTCTCATAAAAGTTGAATGGACATTGGCTAAAGGTAAAACTTCAGGAGCTGTGGAGGTTACATTATGACAAAACTACCTGAGCCGAATTTTATTGATAGAGATCCCGATATTATTACAAAAGAGTGGATAGAAAAGTTTGAAGAGAAATCCGGGAAAGTTTTACAACCTGCTCAAATTGAAAGGTTAATGATCGATGTCGGAGCATACAGAGAAACTGTTTTAAGAATGGAAATTCAAGAAACAGCCAAGAAAAACCTTTTAAGTTATGCACCGCTTGATGTTCTTAAACACATTGGCGAGCCTTTAGGTGTTGAACAATTGCTTGCAAGCTGTTCTGTAACTACGCTTAAATTCAGTATTGAAAATGCTCTTGATTTTGATTTTACAATTTCAAAAGGAACAGAAGTCGAAACAAAAGACGGACTTTTTGTATTTCAAACGGATCAAGATGTTGTTATTTATTCAGGATCAAAAGATGCAACGGTAAAAGCAACTTGCGAAACCGCAGGTGCGGCATCGAATAATTATATTCTTGGTGCAATAAATAATTTAATTACACCATTGAGTTATATCTCAAAAGTTGAAAACATAACAATTTCATCGGGCGGTGCTGATGATGAAGATGCTGACAATTTAAGAGATAGAATCAGGCAAGCTCCCGAAAAATTCTCAAACGCAGGGAGTCGTGGTGCATACCGTTATCATACTTTATCAGCACATCAATCAATAATCGATGTCGCAATAACATCACCTTCACCGGGCGTTGTTAATATTTATCCTTTAACTGATGACGGAAACCCAACACAAGAGATTTTGGATATTGTATTAAATTATTTATCTGATGATAAAATCAGACCTTTAACAGATTATGTCCAAGTGCTATCCCCTGTGAAACACGATTTTAATATTCGAGCAACTATTTATTTATACAAAGATGCTGATGAAACAAGTGTTTTAACAACGATAAACGCAAAGTTAGCTGAATATAAAAATCAACTATCCGCAAAACTTGGAAAAAGTGTTATTAAAACGCAGATTATTTCTATTTTAAACAGCGTTTACGGTGTATTTAAAGTCGTAATTGATGTGCCTGATGATATAGAACTTCAGGAAAATGAATGGGCGAATTTAACTAATTTTGAAATAAATGTTGGAGGTTATGCTAATGAGTAAGTCTCTTGCACCGATTAATGACATTAATTTAAAAATATTTGATGCGATTTGCGAGGAACGATTCAAAAATATTGATTTGGAATGTATTTTAATCTCAATAATTGACAATGTTCCTGCTGATGCTCTGCCGCATTTAGCAGAACAATATCACATCACAGGAAATGAAGGTTGGATTCAGGCATTAAGTGATACCGAAAAAAGAAACCTTATCAAATCCTCAATTAAAATGCATCGCTATAAAGGTACAAAGTTCGCTATTGAAGAGATTTTCAAAACTTTAAACATTGTCGGAAATGTTGAAGAGTGGTTTAACTACGGCGGACAACCATATTATTTCAAAGTTATTTTACAGATTTTCAATAGATCAATTAATGAAGAAACTGAAAACAAATTAATTGCTCTGATAAATGAATACAAGAATGAGAGGTCTTGGCTTGAGGAAATTCAATTTCATCTCTCATCCAAAACTAAAATGCACACTTATTCTGCATTGGTCGAAGAAGAAACAATAACAGTTAATTCAAAGAGGATTATAAATGGCTGATGAATTTTACTCTTTAGTCACCGACATCGGTGCAATAAAACAATTAGAAAGTGTTAGAGACGGAGTCCAGTTTGATGTTTATGAAATCGCACTCGGCGATAGCAACGGAAATTATTACACCCCTCAAACAGATCAAACCGCTCTGCGTAATGAAGTATGGCGAGGTTTAATTGAAAAATGTGAGTGGGTTAATAATAAATTCTACTGCGTAACAACAGTACCTGCGAATGTCGGAGGATTTACAGTCAGAGAAGCAGGTGTTTTTGATTCAGATAATAATTTAATCGTAATAACAAAATTCCCTGAAACAACAAAACAAGATCCCGAAAGCGGAACTGTAAAACAATTAACCATAAGAATTGAACTTGAACTTTCAAATCAAGAACTTGTGGAATTGGTTATTAATCCGAATATTCAATTAGTTACAAAAGACGAACTGACAGAAACTCTGACAGAGATTGATGATACATATCAAAAATTGGAAGAAAAAGGACAGCCTTTAGGTTATGCACCACTTGATGAGAATAATAAAATTCCTCTTCCTTTTATTCCAAAACTTGATACAAAGAGTATTTTAACACCTTTCTGTTTGAACTCATGCCGGCTTGATGCAAAGGGAAACCCTGATTTATTATCCTGTGAGACTGTAAAAATAGAAAAATATACCGCAAGCGGTCTTGGTGTTTTTTATACTGCTCTCGGTTACACTTTTGAAAAAGACGGAATTGTTTATGCTGATACCGAACTTACAATTCCAAAAGGTACAATTGTTGCGGTTAATACTTCAACAAATTATATTGCATTCGGTAATATTGAAACATTATCTGAAGATGAAACAAATCCTCAACATTATTCTGCCACCAACATTGGTGATTTTTATATTCAAAGCACACTCGCAGTCGGTGTTCAATGTTTCTCTGATCCCGAATTTACAAATTCAATCGGTGTTGTAACATACTTGAATCTTACAAAAATATGTATAAGCCAAGATGAAACTTATACATACAACGGGCATATTACAACACATATTTATATAACTGCTCATGCACCATTTACTTATACAACAGCACAAAGTAAAACCCACGAGGTTGAAAATGATTTGATTTTGGATGTGGTCGACTTGTGTCCTGAATCAGGTCAAACTAAAAACTTTAATTTGTTTGTGGTGAATGAGGATGACGGATATTCGCTTGTCGCATTATCAAACACGATTTTTACACAAATGATTGAGCCTGATAATCAACAGAACAATGACATTTGGTTTAAGGTGCTTGAGCCGTTGGCAAGCTATATCTATCTGTTAAATATATGGCAAGAAACAAATCTTGTCCCCGTAGGTGTCTTCTCTCTTGAGGGAGGCGAAAACTAAAAATTAAAAGGAGCGAAAAATGGAAACTAAATTTTATTACAGTTACAACGCAGAAGGGAATGCGTTTGTCGGTAAATATCCGGCATTAAAAAACCCTCGCAGACAAACGGAGTATTTATTACCTGCTATGGCTACATTTAAAGAACCACCGATCACAAAAGAAAATGAGGTCGCAATTTGGAACGGAAACGATTGGGAAATTGAATCAGACTTCAGAGGTCAAACTCAAATCAATATTGAGACTCGTGAAGTTTCAAAAATTGATTATATCGGATCTGTTAAATCAGGATTCCAAAAAGTAACAGAAGAAATTGCAAACGATATTCTTCAATTCCCTGAAAAATATAAACAAATTGAAAATGAACTTGTTGATATTTCAGATACCGAAGAATACAAACAATACCTCCATGAAAAAGAAGTTGCAGAAAGAAAAGCCGAAATTGAATCAGAACTTTTGGAACTTGATTCAAAGAGGATTCGTGCTATCTGTGAGCCATCAATAAAAGATGAATCAACAGGTGAAACGTGGCTTGATTATTACAACAACCAAGTCGCAGTTTTAAGGGAAGAACTTAAAAATTTATAAGGAATGAACATTGAAAAAAATCGGTACATTGAAAACCCCAACCATAAATCAAAATGGCTACCATAAAAATATCCTGACAAAAGAAAGGATTGGAACATTATTCATTTATCCGACAGACTACACTCCTGAAGATTGTTTATCTTGTGACGGATATTCTCTTCTGATTATTGATTATGAGGACTTATTCAAAGTTATCGGAAAACAATTTAATCAAGCGAATGATCCTGAAGATACATTCAGAATTCCTGATTACAATATTACAGGCAGATTTTTACAACCCAATAGTAATGTTGGTGTTCAGATTGATGCAGGCTTACCTGACATCGCAGGGGCATTTGGAAGTTGGTCGAGAGCTTACTCACCTGTTTCGGGAGCTTTTCATTCGGCAGGTTCTGTTGGAGCAGGAACTGGTGGGGCAAGCAGTTCCGCAGGTTCAAATATTCTTTATCATTTCAATGCAAGTCGTTCAAATGATATTTATGGCAAATCTGCTACAGTTCAACCTAACTCTCAAACAGTCCATGTCTGCATCAAATACAAATAGGAACTTGAATGAAAATATCAAACTTAATTACAAATGAAGTTAATCAAAACGATTATCACTTCAATAAACTAACAAGAAACAAAATCGGATTTTTATATATTGCACCAGTCAATATTGTTCCCGATGACTGTCTTGCATGTGATGGATATGTATTGAAAATTGTTGATTATAAAAAACTTCATTCTGTAATTGGTGATTTTTTCAACACAGGTGGCGAAGCTGATGATGAATTCAGAATTCCTGATTACAACATCTCACATCGATTATTACAACCGGGGAAAAATGTTGGAACTAAATATGAGGCAGGATTACCAAACATAACAGGAAAAATTGATGCAAGCGGAAGTGATTATAATTGCGAAGCCTTTGGCGAAACTCATCCAACTATAATCTCAGGTGCATTCAACGGCATATATGGCAACCAAGCGGCACTACCTGATGCAACAGGCGGAATGATGTTAAGAGGTTTTGATTTCGATGCATCTCGTTCAAATCCGATTTATGGAAATTCAACAACAGTTCAACCCCCAACACAGATTGTTCACATCTGCATCAAATACAAATAGGCAAAGTATATGGAAATTAAAAATTTAAACACAAATCAATTAAATCAAAACGGATATTCTAAAAATATGCAAACTAAAGGAAAGATTGGTGCTATTTACACATTCCCTACCAAATATACACCTGATGATTGTTTATCGTGTGAGGGATATTCATTAGCCATTGTTGATTACCAAGATTTATATAAAGTTCTTGGGACTAAATTTAATAAATCAGGCGATGCAACAGGAACATTTAGGATTCCTGATTACAACATTACAAAAAGATTTCTTCAACCGGGAACAGATGTTGGTACACAAATTGCCGCAGGAATTCCTGATCACTCACATACAGTCAAAGCCTTTTATTGGGATAGTTCAGGTGTTGCAGAAGAAGGAAGAGGAAGCCCAGATTATGGTCATCAAAAAACATTAACTACAAGCAATGCATCAGCAAGTAATTCTATATATGGAAAATCATCTACCGTTCAACCCCCATCACAAATTGTGCATCTCTGTATCAAATATAAATAGGAAAATATATGGAAATAAAAAACCTTAAAACAAATCCCCTTAATCAAAATAATTACAATATAAATAAACAAACCCCCGATCAGGTTGGCTCTCTTGTTGTTTATCCTGTAAATTACACGCACGAGAACACTTTATCTTGCGATGGATATATACTTTTGATTGAAGATTATCCTTTGCTTTATTCGGTAATTGGTAAAAAATTCAATACGGGAACTGAACAAGCAACAGAATTCAGGGTTCCTGATTACAATATTTCAGGTCGTTTTCTTCAGCCGAGTTCAAGTCCTGCTACGAAAAAAGAAGCGGGTTTACCAAATATCACAGGTTCTGTTGGTGTCTGCGGTACGGGATATACCTGTACAGGTGCTTTTTATTACCTACAAAAAGGAAGTGCGTTATCAAATTCAGGTGAGCAAGATAATGTGCATGGATTTGATGCTTCCAGATGTTCAAAAATTTATGGGAAATCAACAACAGTTCAACCGCCATCACAGGGCGTTCATGTATGTATTCGTTATAAATAAAGGAGTTTTATATGACATCACTAACAAAAGTTTGTCTGCATTGGACAGCTGGCAGTAATACGCCCTGCAACACAGATATTAAAGCATACCATTTTTTAATTGATTCTTATGGTCGGATTTATCCGGGGACACATAAACCTGAAGATAATTTAAACTGTAAAGACGGAAATTATGCGGCACATTGCGGAGGTGGAAACACAGGATGCATCGGTATATCTGTTTGCGGAATGGCAGG
>JAFQNY010000034.1 GCA_017395765.1 bacterium | reverse complement strand
TATTGGCTTTAAAGTTGCTTGTGTCTTGAATTGTAGCGGTCGGAAGTATTCCAAAATAATCATTTCAACTGTACTCAAGAGTCCTCCAGCTGTCCTTTGCTGTCCAAACGTGGACAATTCAGTTTTGATGAGGGTTTGCTAAAATTCAAATGTCGTTTATAAAAATTGCACTTCAAATGATTATTTTGGTACAGGACATTTGAAAAAATACACCAAATTTTTGAAAAAAGTGACAGCGAAAATGAGAAAAATGAAATTAAGTTTGAGAAAAATACGGAACCAAGTTTGAGAAAAATTTAGCAACACACTTCGACACAAAGGTCGGAAGTGGTGTTCCAATTTGTTCGAGTCCGAGCTAATGTGTTGCACATGGAAAGTAATTATATAAATATAAAGGAAATCGCAGAGGCTAAAGGGTTAAAGAGTACCCGTTCTTTAAGGTTACAAATCAACAAACCCAACAGTCCGTATATCGCAAGAGAAGTTGAAGTGAATGGAGGAACTTCCTACGAAATTCTTTATTCAACATTAGAACCTGAGATTCAAGAATTACTTCGTACTGGCGAAACAAAATCAACGGCACTTGTTCCATTAAATCAACCAATAACATTTGTTGCTGAAAGTGCAAAATTAACGGCTTTAGCAAGAGTTGATGTTGTTGTAGCTTTAAAAGAATATCGCAAAAAGTTTAAGACTAAAAAAGAGGCTGATGCAATGTTTCTTGATTTATATAACTCAGGAATGTTTATGCCGAAAGTTTTTAGATATCTTGGAACAATATCAATCGGCACTCTTTATCGTTGGGTTAAGGCTTATGAAAAACACGAAACGCACGAATCTTTACTTCCACAATATAAATATAGTAAACAGGGTGAATACAATACAATTTTAAATAATGAAATGAAACACATCTTTTTGAGATTTTTACTTCATGAAAATAAGTTCTGCGTGGGTAAAGCTATTAAATTAACTAAAGAGATATTATATAGAAAAGGTTACGAATATCTTCCCTGCGATACAACATTCAAAAGATATGCAGAGAATTTTAGAAAGAATCATTATGATGAGTGGATTCTTAAACGTGAGGGAATGAAAGCATATCACGATAAAGTTGAACCATATATTGAAAGAGATATTTCAAAATTAGAAGTTGGCGATGTCTTAATCGCAGACGGACACGTTCTCAACTTCCAAGTAATAAATCCATTTACAGGCAAACCGACTAGAGCAACTCTGGTCGGTTTTTTAGATTGGAAATCAACAGCATTAGTCGGTTATGAAATTATGATGACTGAAAACACCCAATGCATTGCATCAGCTTTAAGAAATGCAATCATTAATTTGGGGATGATTCCAAAGGTTGTGTACCAAGATAACGGAAAAGCATTTAAGTCTAAGTATTTTCAAAACTGCGACTTTGATGAGGAGGGCTTTAACGGGGTGTATGCCAATTTAGGTATCCACTCCGTTTTTGCTAAACCATATAATGCGAGAGCAAAAGTTATTGAACGATTCTTTCTAGAGTTTCAAGAAGAGTTTGAAAAAATGATGCCGTCATACATCGGCACAAGCATTGAAGATAAACCTGCGTGGCTAAAACGTGGCGAAGATTTACATCGAAAAATGCACCAAGCAAACACTAAAGGTTACATTCCAACAGTTCAAGATGCAATTAAATATATTAATTGTTGGATTGAATATCATAATTCAAAACCCTGTCCTAATGATAGGTCAAGAAGTATTCAAGAAGTGTTAAATAGCGTTCAAAAACAAAATATAAATATTAATGTCTTGAATGACTTAATGATGAAAACCGAATCTCGATTTATCACAAAGCACGGAATTACATTCTTAAATATGCATTACAGGAGCGAAGCTATTCTTGGAATAAGGGATTCAGTTCATATTAGATATAGTTTATTCGACCTTTCAAAGATCCACGTTTATTCTACAAAGGGCGAATTCTTATGCGTTGCAAAACGTGTTCAAAAAGTACATCCAATGGCAAATGTTCTCGGAACAGTTAAGGATATGGAAGAATACAAACAACAATACAAAAAGCAACAGCAGATTAAAAATAGGTTAATAAAAACAGTAAAGAAAACTTTTGCACCTGAAGAATTGGAAGTTTTAGAAATCGAGAAGGATGATGTGTTGGAAATTGAAAAAATTGAACAACCAAAACCTAAACGTGAACGCAAATTAACCCCTCGTGAACAACAAATGAACAGACCATTATTTGCAAGTAATTTTGAAAAATACGAATGGTTAATGAGTAATGGTTGCACCAATTCTGAAGATAGAAAGTGGCTGACGGATTATATCAGAAGTGACGAATATATGAATTTATATGGAGATTAGAAAATGAAAAATGCATTTGTAAAAACAAAAAATGT
>JAFQNY010000033.1 GCA_017395765.1 bacterium | reverse complement strand
CAGCTTTTTCTTTGAAGGATGCGACTTCATCGGTTAAGTTTGCGATTTTCTCTTTTAAGGATTTAATTGTTTCAAGTTTTTTGTTGTTTTCTTTGTAATTAGCAACTTGAGATTCTAAATCCTCAATTTGTTTTTTTAGGTCTTCAACATCTTCTTCTGAAAATTTTTCTTCTTCATCTTCTGACTCGAATTCATAAGTGTCAGACTCTGATTCCATAAACTTGATAGGTTCAAGACCTTTCACTTGAGGTGTTGCTGCACCTAAAAAAGATACGGCTTTAAGGTATGCACCTTTGCCTTCTAAATTTCGGTACAATTCAACTGAAACTTTTTTATACTTTCCTGATTTAACTTCTTTTTCAAATTCTTCAGGAATGTCTTTAAAGCTAACTTTTAGCTTATCGTTTTCTGCTACAACTTTATCTACCCAACCATACGCAGGGCCACTTTGTTTGTGGTCGATAGTAATTGGAGCTTCGCAGAATTGTGGGTCATAGTTTTTCGCAATGTCAGCGATTTCTTTTTTTGTGAACTTACCCTGTGGGTATGTTCCGGCTTTGAATACTTCAAAAAATTTCATTTTTTCTAATCGTCTCCGTAGTTTATAGTGAATTTGCCAAATTTATCGTGGGGAGTTTTATCTCCATAATTTGAACAGGGAAATTTGTATATTCACACTTTAAAGCTAGTGGGGAGTGCGTTTCAAAAGAACTAGAACAAGAATTTTAGGAGTGTTATAGTTCATTGAAAAATAATCTGAGTTAGTTCCTTTGAAAGTGAGCTTGTAAGAGATTTATAGTTTGAGATATATACGAGACGAAAAATTTAAGGACAACTCTGTCCTTTTCTCTTTTCCAACCTAAGTGAATAAAGGAGTTTTATGGAAATATTTGAACAATTAACCCCATTTGTAGAAAGTGTTGGATTTCCTGCGTTAATCTTTGCAATTTGGTATTTATACCACCAATCACACATCAAGACTTTTACAAAGATTATTGAAAACAATTTCGCTATCTTAAAGGAGTTATTGGAAACAAACCAATATCACACAGCAATCCTCTCAAGAATGGAAAGCAAAATTGATAATAATTTATATTGTCCGATTCTAAAGAAAGAGGTGTCTTAATGAATCCTGAAAGATTGCAACTAAAAGGAATGCTTGCTGAATCAAAAAAAAGCTACCGTACTTTAGATACGGAAGCTTCAGGCTTGGTTATTTTAATCAGGTCTTTATTAAATCCGTATGAAGAGATATCAAATCTTGATACGGAAAAAGCTCTAGTTTCATTAAAGCGACTAAATGTTGTTCAAACTGAAATGAAAGCATTATCGGTAAAAATAAAAAACTTGGAGTCTGAACTTGAATAGTAAAGAATATCTCGCAAACGAAGCAGAACGCTTATATGTTTATGATTATAATACTGTTGACGAAATTGCCTCAAAGATGAAAATATCGGCAAAAACAGTTTGTCGTTGGAAAGAAAAATTTGAGTGGGAAGTTAAACGTAAAAGTTACTTGAAATCAAAACAATCTTTTCATGAAGAAATGTACGAATTTGCTCGCAAAATGATGAAAGACATCACAACTGATATGGAAAATGGCGAGAAAGTTGACACAGGAAGATTCCACGCATTCTGCCGTTTAATCCCAATGTTTGTAAAAGCTAAAGATTATGAAGACATTATCGCTAAAAAAGAAATCCCTCAAGCCAAACCAAGAGGCTTAACTGACGATATTGTAGCAGAAATTGAAGAAAACATTTTAGGTATAGTACCGAATGATAGAAACGAAAACAACGAAGAAGAATAAAACTTCGTTCTTTTTGCCTTACCAAGTAAGGTGGTTGAACGATAAATCAAAAGTAAAAATTTGGGAAAAGTCCCGAAGAATAGGAGCAACGTATGTACAAAGTTATGAAGATGTAAGAGATTGTGTCAAGCGCACAGTTCCGGCGGTTTGGTTTTCATCTGCTGATGAGTCTGCTGCTAGGGAGTATATAGATTATTGCGAAAAATGGGTTAAATTATTCAATGTCGCTGCCAAACATTTAGGCGAAGTTGTTCTTGATAAGGACAAAGACATAAAGGCATTTGTAATAGAATTTGCAAACGGCACAAAGATCCACGCATTATCTTCAAACCCTAAAGGCTTCCGTTCAAAAGGTGGGAAAGTTGTTCTTGATGAATTTGCTTTTCACAATAACCCTGTTGAACTTTGGAAAGCAGCACGCCCCTGCATAACATGGGGTTATCCACTCAGAATTTTATCGACACATAATGGTCAGAATTGTATGTATTACAAATTCATCGACCAAGTTTTAAAAGGTAAATTGAAGTGGAGTCATCACAAAGTCCCTATTCATTTGGCAGTTGAAGAAGGATTAGTTGATAAAATCTACGGCAGAAAAACAACTGCAAAAGAACGTGAAGAATGGCTTGAAGAACAACGGCAGGATTGTTTTGATGAATACACTTGGTTGCAAGAGTTCTGCTGCGTGGCGATAGACGAAGCCTGTGCTTTTCTTCCGTACGACTTAATCGCAACTTGTGAAATGGCAGATGTTTTAAAAGAACTAGAAACCATCAAAGGCGATTTATATGTTGGAATCGATATCGGTCGAAGAAAGGACTTAACAGTAATTTGGTGTTTGGAGAGATTAGAAAACATCAAATATACAAGAAAAGTCAAAGTATTAGAAAAGACTCCGTTCCATATTCAATACGAAATAATTTCAGCCATTCTTAAACACTCTAAATTACGCAGATGTTGTATAGACTCGACAGGGTTGGGTATGCAATTAGCAGAAACAGCTCAGAGAGATTTTGGTAAATACCGAGTCGAACCCGTTATGTTCACAAACAAATCCAAAGAGGAAATGGCATATAATCTGAGGACAAATTTTGAAGATAAGTCGGTGTTTATTCCT
>JAFQNY010000032.1 GCA_017395765.1 bacterium | reverse complement strand
GTTCTTCGCCCGGCGCTTTGTTATCGTTTACGACGCCGAGTAATATATCGTAAATTTCAATGTTTTCGCCCTCGTAAGGAAGCACGGTCGAAAGTTTAATTCCGTCCAAGTTGCTTATGTACGAAAGGTCTGAAATGGTAACGTCCTCGTAAGTTACGGGCGTAGCAGACGGGCCTTTACCCGTGTTTACGCAGTCTACGATAACGTCGAATATAGTCTTATTGCTTTGGTAATCCAAGAAGGTTGCGAGCTTAATATCGTCGAACGTCAACCCGGTTACGTTAGAGATGGTAATTTCTTCCCACTCTTTATCAGTGAGTTCTGTCAATACTTTGTATATGAAGCTACTATCTTCAACGTCGGTCATTAAATCTGAAAGTTTAATATCTTTGTTTTTAATTGACGGCTCGTTTTTTTTCTCAATAGGTTCTTCTTTGAATTGGCTAAGACCTATTTTAATTGTATCTTTATCATTGATTAGTATGTTTTGAATAAAGTTTATAAAGGCTTTCATAAGAATCTCCTTCTTGCATTATACATTATTTTTAATTATTTCTTTCATTCATTAAAACTATTTTTTACGGGATATTCAATATCCCTTATGTTACAATAATGCTGTAAGAAACATTGGTGATAAATTTGAATACAGGTTTTTATAAAGATTTAGATACAAATTTTGAACAAGCTTATTCAATGGCATTGCAGGAATTCTCTCATGATGATTTGATACAAATGCTAAAATTTGGGAATATTCCGGAAAAACAAATAGCTGCATTGAAACTTGATACTTTGCTTTCAGAAGAAGAAGTTCAGGTGTTTTTGTCTAATTTGACGGGTTGTGACGGTAAAATAAGAGAGGCAACAGCTTTAAAAATAAATAAGTTAATTACGGAACAAACAAGCTTGATACCTATGTTATCAGTACAACCTGAACGCTATGCAATGGCTTCTGTTGATATAAACGGCAACATTTGCAGGTTGATTATAGATTCTGTTTTGATTTTTAAATCAAATAAAGATTTTTCTCGAGTTTACATATCTACTATTTTGAAATTTATAGACGAAGCTTTTTGTGAATTGGACAAATTTATTTTCCGTGATAAAAAATATGTGATTAATAAGCAGTTGTTCAAATTGTATTGGTGCTTAGAAGCTTTAAAAATCTTTGTTAAAGATATTGAGCCTGTAAAATTGTATAATATTCTATATCGAGCATCTCAAGAAAAAGAATATACAATAAGAGAAAAAGTCGCTCAAATATTGCAAAAAACAAATTCCTCAGAATTTGATGATTTAAAATTGAATCTAAAAGATGACGAAAATTATTACGTCAGACAAGTTTTTTTAAATCATCCAAGCATCTTCAATTAAATCCATGTGTCCGTCTTGAAGGAATATCGCAAGTTTTCTTTCATCAATCTGAGAAGTTACAATTGACATCAAACTATCAGGCAACTCTAACATCATTTTGATTAAAGTTTCTTGATTAAGCATAATCATCGGTTTAATCATATCCGGTTTCATTTTTGTGCTCAACATTCTGACATAGCTTTCATTTTCGAACAAAGTTAAGTATTCTGGATTATATTCAGTAACTTGGAAAGTTAGCTGCCTTTGAACTTCCGGATCTATGGCAGACATAAATTTGCGATATTGTTCGTCTGTTAAACTGTCAATTTGTCTGAACAAATCTTCTTGACTTGTTTCGTTTGAAGGCATGCCGGTTACTCCTTCAATAAATTTTTGCATTACATCAGGAGGTAACATTCTCAATTGTTCCATTACGTCATGTCTTTCTAATTCTTTTTTTAAGAAAAATTCTGAAAGCTCATCTTCTGTAAACATCATTACTATAGCTTCTAACGGAAAAGCTTCTTTTACTACGTTAACTAATTCGTAAATGTCCACATACATAAGCATTGCCAATAATTTTTCTTGTGTAAAGAAGTGTAAGCCCATAACTAAATCCTGTTGAGATAGCTTAGGTAATAGTAGGGCTCTTTCTCTGTCATTCATCTTATTGATAATCTTAAATTTGTTTCCGATATCTGCTAATTCAAATACTTTAATAAGTCTTTCAGGATTTGAATAATATCTTCTGGCATAATGAACTGCAGCTTCGTTTCCTTTTTCTGCTTCAGCCTCGATGATTTCATCTACGGTTGAAAGCCCATAGTCATTAATCATACGGGATGAGGAAATGTTCATCCTGTCTGCAAAAAGTTTCATATTTGCGTTAATTACTAATGGCATGGTTTCTCCTTAAAAGGTTTATATATATATAAAGTATATAATCTCTCAATAATTGCCCTTTATGTGAAGTTTTGTAAAGGTGAATTTTAATGTGTTATAATTTTAGTATGACAAAGAAATTCTTAGTTATTATTTTAACATTTTTTTTAATATTTATAAACTCTGCAGTAGAGGCAGCACAAAGTTATACTAAAAAAGACCTCTCTGTGAATGCTGTTGACGGGTTTAATTTACGTGCAACTTTAACATACCCGAAAGTTAAAGGGCAACAAGAGTTTAAGACTGTCGTATTATTGCATTCGTTGGGCTATAATTCTCAATGGTGGGCAACTTTGCCGGATGAATTGTTATCCAGAGGTTATGCTGTTTTAGCCATAGATTTAAGAGGGCATGGCAAAAGTGTTTACAATGCCCGTTTAGCAAAAACTTCTTGGAAGAATTTGAAAAATTCGGGATATGCAAAATACCCTGAGGATATTTTATCAATAATTAATTCAATAGTTACGGAAAATCCAAAAAGAGTGTTCTTTAATAATTGGGCTATAGTAGGAGCTGATATTGGTGCTGCATCAGGAATTATCGCTGCTGATAAGTTTCCGATTGATCCAAAAACTATTGTTATGATATCTCCGATTGTAAAATCAAAAAGTTTATATGTTCCTGTTAGTATTGCGCATTTGGATGCAACAGATTTTCTTGCAATTAGCGGAACCGGTGATAATGAATCTAAAATTGTTTCAAAGTATTTATCAAAATTTGCTCAAGCAGAATATTTAGATTTTACATCTGAGTCAAAATCTACAGGTATGCTTATCCTAAAAAATGACGAAGGTTTGGCAAAAATGATTTCTGAATGGATATTTGAATATTTAAATTAAATATTTGTTCCGGAATCTTTTAATTTGTTTAATGCGTTTTTTGCTCCGTCTGTTTGCTGACAAAGTTTGAATACGAATTCAATAGCAGCTTTGTCTTGTTTAATAGCATCTTTAAGCTTGTAGATGTCAGCTAACTGAAGCTTGTTAATTTCTTCATCTGAATTGTTGAATAAATATTTATTAAGTAAACACTGAGATTCACTATCTATTCCGGCAATATTGTTTTTGAATGTGAACCAATTATAAAAATGGTAAATAAAGTAGTATTTATTGATGTTTTCACTTGTCAAAACAAACATTTCTTGAGTGTTGAATTGAACTTTATTTTCTGTCAAAAGTGATAAGTAAAGAGCTTTGAATCCCTTTTGAGGGTAAATAAAGCCTTCATTTTCACCTATGACGTGAAGGTTTTTAATATTATTAATGTAAAATACTTTAGTGTTTTGTTTTTTTATATATTCGATGATTTTTAGCGGATTAAACTCATGAGTTCTTAAAATTAAAGTCAATTCCTCTTCTAATTTAGCTTTTTCCTGTTCAGCCAACGAATCTAAACTTAAAAGATAGCCGTTTCCGTAGAACTTCTTATGCTTAGTGGGCTTGTTTGTACCAAGAGTTCTTTGTAAACGGAATCTTAAAAATTTTTCTTGAACAGATAAAATTGAATATAATAATTTTTTAATAAAATCCATATATTAATTATGTCACTATTTTATAGCTTTAGCAATATTCTTGTTTTCTTTCAACCATATCTTTACCGTAGCTTCCGAAAGTTTTAGCATCAGCTTCAAGTTCTTTAATGGTTTTATTTGAAGTGTAATTAAGAAGTTCGCCAAGAGCTGTTGTGCCGACATTTTCTAAAACGGCGGTTTGATCATCTTCATTTAGTTGTGTGTAATAAGCAATTGCTGTTTTTTGATCTTCTGACGGAAGTTCATTAAACATATTGAAAGCATCTTTAATTACGCCTACAAGGTTTTTATTGTTTGCTTCAATGTATGAGCTTAGAGATTCACCTTTGTAGATATAACTTTTTAAATCAGGTGAAGTTAGCGTAGGTAAATCTACGCTTCTTGTTTTTAATTCTTCGTTAATATTTTTAGTTAAATCGTTTTTGGCAAGATTAAATAATCTGTCATTTTTAACTATATTAGAAATAACTTTAACGATTGGGTTTGTAGCGTTTGTATTGATTGCAGCAATTACTCTTGAAGGAGTGTTGTTGCTTGAAACTGTTTTTGAACTTGTAGTTTCAGTGTTTGAAACGGTTTCTTTAGATGGTGTGCTTTTTACATAGTTATTATTATTTTTAGTTTTGTTTATTGTTTCAATTTGTTTCATCATGTCTTGGTATTGTTTGTATAATGAAACATTTGTTTTTCCGTAAGTATTATGAACAATACTATTGATTTCGTCTTCAGAAATACCAAGAGCCCTTGCTTGTTCTATAGCTTTTTCAACTTGAGTTGCAGAAGCTTTGGAGTTTGATGCTAAACCGCAAATAGTACCTGATAAAACTTCTTTTATACTGTCAACGTAGTTTTGTTCAGCTTGAGTTCTTTCTTCAGGAGCTTTTCTTAAAATCTCTTGAAGTCTTTCATTGTCATTTTGTAAAGCCTTTTCGCTGTCAGTACCGTTCATTGATGAATAAACTGTTGTTGTAGCTTGTGTTGCAGCAGTTCCTGTCATAGAAAATCCTGTACGGTCTTCGGTACCAACGATTCCTACCATTTCTTGGCTTGCTCTGTATGCAACAGCACTTTCTGAATCTTTATCAAGTCCGTATTGATTGATTAATAAATCAAGACCTTTATTTCTTTGGTCAGCAAATAATTCTTCAACGATACTAACTAAGTTTTGAGCCTCTTCTAAAGATTTGTATCTGATTGATAATTTACCAAATTCTTCTAAAGCTTCACTTTTTGCTTTTTCGATTTCTTGAGGTGTTGAATTTGGAGTAATTGTTTTTAATGCTTTACAATTATCTCTGAAATAGTTTTTTAATGCTTCCTGAGAAACTGTTTCGCCTTCTTTGATGTAACCGTTCTTAACTAATTCGTCAACCAAAGTCTTTTCTGTAGTTAATTGGTGGCAAATTTTTTCAAAGAAATTAACTCCGGTACTTCTCATTTTCTTCTTTTCAATAGCTATTTCAGCAACTTTATCGATATCTTCTCTTGTTCTGTCTTGCCAGAATAATTTCCAATGACCGGTAGGACCAAGAGCATCTTTTAAAGCTAAAATTGCAAGGTCAATTTCTTCTTGAGTTTTATTTACTAACTCTTCAGAAGTACAACCAAGAAGAGTTTCCAATAGTTGCGCATTTTTAACTTCATTCAGATTCATTCTGTATTCTTCACAAATGCTTTCAATTTGCTTGTAAATAGCGTCACGTTTATTGTTAATATTACTCTTGTCAATAGCGCCGAGTAAGCCTGAACTCATAATAGAAACCGGCATTTCAACACTGCATTCCACCCCTTGTAAGGACGGTTTTGCGATATTCACTTGTTGTGTTTGATCTACTCGTGTTGACATAATATACCTCATATAAATAAAGTCTTTTTTTAAGAGTAAATTTCCGAGGTTTGCAAATATTGTTACAAAACTTAATTAAGAAATGTAACAATGTTTCAAAAAAAGCTAAAGTTTTGAAAAAAAATGCCGATATACATCATGTAGGATAAAAACAAGGAGTATTCGAATGTATAATATGTGGCCCGGATGTTACAGTTTTAAAGACGAAATAAAACTTTTTGTAATGTGGTTTAAGGAGCAAGCGGATGCCCTTATGTTAAAGATTTATGAGGTTGATCGTTTATTAAATACATAAACAATTGATTTCGCAAAAGTCATAAGACTTTATTACCCCAAAATTCTAACTCTCGAAATACGTACACAAGCACTTCTTCGCAGGTGCTTTTTTTTTGTCGGGTTTTTTGCTAAAATATTGGTTAGATTTGGGTTGTAATACGAATAAAATGAAGAGATTATTTTTTTTAATAATATTAATTATGACATTACTGATAAAAGCTTTTGTTTTGCCTGTATCAGCAGAAACTGAGCCTGTTAAGGTTATGTCGTTGAATTATGATAATTCGTCTTCTCTTTTGTATGTTGTAACTAAGGATTCAAATTACGAACAAACGCCTGAAAATCCTTTAAAATATGTTCGATTAACGAACCCGAACAGAATTTATTTTGATGTATATGATTCTGTGCTTGTAGGTGAAAAGCAACAATTAGTTTTTGAAAAAAGTCCGATAAAAGAAGTGCGTATTGCTCAGTTCGAAACTGAACCAAGAAAAATAGTTCGTGTTGTAGTGACTTTTGAGGAAGATTTTAATACAGATAATATAAAATTGCTTTCAGTCGGTGGGAATATTATTGTAAAGTTGGATAACTTAGCTTTAACCAATGATTATTTTAATGTTATATACGACGACTCGGTACAAACCCCGAATTATTCAAACATAGTCGTTAATTCTCAAGTTGTTCAAAAAGTTTCAATACCGCAACAAACTCAAATAAAAGCGCCTGAATCTGTAATGGACGATATTCAACGAGCTTTTGAAAATTCAACATTATCAAATTCGGATGGTAAAACTTATGACTCTGTTGTTTCTATCGATATTTCTTCAGGTTTGAAGTTGCGAACTAAATATTTTATAAATCAATATATTCCTAAAAACGGCGGATTGTTAGTTAGCGGATTAGGACAATTAACCACATCTAAGATGTTTTATTTGAATTCTCCTAATAGGGCGGTAATAGATTTGCCAAATACTTTTTTGGATAAAAGTGTAAGAAACAAGGAAATTTTTCTTTGCCCTAATGCCGGCTGTTCGGATACAGCAAAATTAGGACAGTTTGATTATAATACGGCAAGAATCGTAATAACTTCGGATAAGGCTGAAAAGTATTTGCCAGTCTATTCGCAAGATTCACAATCTCTATTTATTATTGATTCTGATAAGTTAAATCATACATCTTTGGTTTCAAAAGTTTCTAATATAAATAAAATTTTTGTAAGAAGGTTAGATGCAAAAACAAATGAATTGATTTTATCCTTTACTGAACCGATTGTTCATTCGATTTTAAGGACGGATAATTCGTTAAATTTGTTTCTGTTTAATGTAAAGAGTTACAATGAACAAGATATTATAAAATCATTAGCTAATACTTATTATAAACGCTTTACGCTTTCTCTTTTGCCACAAATTGGTGTTAAAGCCGGCATGGAGATTAATAAAAATGATATTGTTAAAATAGAAGAAAGTGTTGATGCAAAGGCTTTGAAAATAACAATTATCAAAGGAACTCAGGACGTTGTAAAATCTGAAAAGCCGATAAAACGATCTTCTACAAAGCCAAAAGTTGTATTAGATGCAGGTCATGGCGGAACGGATTACGGTGCTATTAGGGAAGGTGTAAACGAAAAAGACATTACTTTAGATGTAACTCAAAAAGTTGATTTAATTCTTCGTTCAAAAGGTTATAAAACATCATTAGTTCGTAATGATGACACGTTTGTATCTCTTGAGGATAGGGTTGCTTTCTCAGAAGCAGAATCTCCGGAACTTTTTGTCAGTATTCATGTCAACTCTGCCGTTTCTTCTGATCCGAACGGTATTGAAACTCACTATTACCACGATTACAGTAAAAATTTAGCGGAAATTATTCATAAACATATGGTGAAAAATTTGTCTTCTTCAAATGACAGAGGTTTGTTTAAATCTAAGTTTTATGTTATAAATCATACGACGGTACCGGCAATATTGTGTGAGATTGGATTCTTATCGAACGACTCGGAACGAATAGAATTAGTTTCAGAGTCAAGAAAACAAAAAACCGCAAAAGCTATTGCAGAAGGTATAATTGAATACTTAAAGAAATATAAAGGGGCTAATTAATTATTATGAAAAATGATTTGCCGATAGGTTTTTTTGATTCGGGAGTTGGAGGTTTGTCAGTTTTTTCCAAGTTCAGAAAACTTATGCCTGCAGAAAATGTTATGTATTATGCGGATTTGAAAAATTTACCTTATGGTAATAAATCTCAAGAAGAATTAATTGGTTTTGCCAGAAATATAATGGATTTTTTTGTTTCTCAAAATGTCAAAGCGGTTGTAATTGCTTGTAATACATCTTCTGCGTTGGCATATGATTCAATAAAAAATGATTATGATGTAAAAATTTATCCAATCATTCAATCTTGTGCAAAAGTTATTTCTCAACAAAAACTTTTAAAGGTTGGAGTTTTTGCAACAAAAGGGACTGTCAAATCGAAGGCATATTCGAGAGAAATTCAAAAATATAATCCTATGATTGAAGTTTGTGAAATTGCATGTCCGAATTGGGTTTCGATAGTAGAAGGTAAATTATCCGATAACGAAGATATAAAATTTCATGCTGAAGAAATGTTAGAATTTAATCCTGATAAAATAATCTTAGGGTGTACTCATTATCCGTTTTTGTTGAATGAGTTATCTGAATATATATCAAAAGATATTTTTATTGATCCGGCTGATATTTTTGTAGATTTTATCAAAAAAGATTTAGTAGAAAACGGATTGATAAATGGAATTAAAGAACGAGGTTCCGAAACTTTTTTTGTAAGTGCTGAGCCCGAAGAGTTTTATGCTAATTCAAAAATGTTTTATAATCCAAAGTCAAAACCAATTCTGATTTAGATTTGATTTTGTGGTATTATTGACTGGTATTATGGAATAAATAGGAAGGAGAAATACATGGGGCAAAGAATTGGTATTGACGTTGGTGGTACTAACGTTAAGATAGCTTTAGTAAGTGATGAAGGTAAAATAATATATTCGAATTCTATACCGACAAGAGCGGAAATGGGTTATGAATACACCGTTAATAGCATGAAAGATGCTATAAGAGAATTGTTAAAAGAAACAAAATTAGAGTCAAAAGATATTGAAGGTATGGGATTTGGTTTCCCCGGGCAAATTGATTGTCAAAAGGGAATTGTCAGATTAGCACCAAATATTCCGGGCTGGGTAAATGTTCATATTGCTGAAATTATGGAAAAAGAATTTGGTATTCCTACACGAGTTGATAATGATGTCAGAACAGCAGCTCTTGGAGAACTAAATTACGGTGCAGGTATCGGCTGTCAAAATATGGTATGTATAACAGTAGGTACCGGAATTGGATCCGGTTTGGTAATTAATGGAAAACTTGTAAGGGGTGCTTCTAATGCTGCCGGTGAGTTGGGACATATTAAACTTAATATGGACGGTGGACCTTTATGCGGATGCGGTGACAGGGGTTGTTTAGAAGCATATGCTTCAGGGCCTTCTATTGTTGCTATGGCTGAAGATTATATTAAAGGCGGAAAATCAACCAGATACAGAGAACTTGCAAATCCTGAAATAACACCTTACGTTGTGTCTGTAGCGGCTCAAGAGGGTGATCCTGTAGCAAGACAAATTTTTAGAATTATGGGTGAATATATTGGCATGGGTTTAACTTCCGTGGTTAATCTTTTGAACCCTGAAAAAATTATTATCGGGGGAGGGGTTGCTGCTGCCGGTGATATTTTATTCGATCCGATACGAGAAACAATTGCAAAAAGAGCTATGTCTATTCAAAAAGAAGCTGTTCAAATTGTACCGGCTCAACTAGGTAATAATGCCGGTGTTATTGGAGCAAGCTTGTTGATAAATTCATAAGTGTAAAATGTAACTTCCCAATCTGTATAAGTTTACAGGTTGGGAAGTTTATGTTAGCATTTTTTTAGAGGGAATATAAATGTTATTTGAATTTTTACACTCAAAAATACACAGAGCAACAATTACCGATTCAAACTTGAATTATGTCGGTTCGATTACCATTGATGAAGAATTTCTTGAAAAAGCAAACATTCGTGAATGGGAGAAGGTTGAAATTCTTGATATAAATAATGGAGAAAGGTTTCAAACATATGCTATTAAAGGTGCGAGAGGCTCTAAATGCTTTTGTGTAAACGGTGCCGCTGCAAGAAAAGTGCAAACCGGTGATAAAATTATTATAGTAACATATGCTCAAATGAATGAAGATGAAATTAAAACCCATAAACCAACTATTGTTCAAGTTGGTGAAAATAATGAGATTATAAGTTATGGCAAATAATCCTTATAAGCCAAAAAAGAAACAACGTAAAGTTAAAATTGACACGAAAAATATGGGTGTGAATATTGATAAGAATGAGTATTACGAAATAGTGTTGTCAAATTCAGCAAACCCAGATAAAAGGTAAAAGATATAACAGGAAAATAAGAAATGAAAATTAATCCAATACTACAAAACCCTGTCGCAAAAAAAATGTATGATTTAAAGTTGCAAAAATCTATAGCGATATTAAACGGAAGATGTAAAGAAGCGAGAATGGCCAGTAAAGAATTTGCAAAATTGGCAGTTGACGATTTTTATACTGCAATTAAAGTGCCTCAACCTGTTACAGGTAGTTTCCCTTGGTATTCGTCTTTCGGTTTAAATGTAATTAAGTATATGATTTATAATCTTTTTTGCAAAAAGACTCCTCAAGAAAAACAATTTAACAAATTAGTTGATGATTACAGGTCAAGTCTTTCTTTTGATTTAAATCAATAAGCTTTTATTAAAAATAATTTTATACCGTTATCAAGTCTTTCAAGACGTTTAACATAGCGGTAGTCTTTTAAACTCGTTAAAATTAATGCAATTGCAGGTTTTTTTCCGGTCAATTTAGAATAATAAAGCGATTGCCCGACAGCTTCTGCCCATTTTTTTGCAAAATCAAACTCAACTGCATAATCTTTTGCAAGACAATCAACTCTTGTCATATCCCACAAAACAGCTTCTTTCCTTCCAAAGTCTGATGTGCACCATTGATTAACGTAATATGATTCAACCTGATTTGGCATCATAGTCTGCTCTTCATACCACTTTTGAGGAACATAATTTAAGCCTAAATAATACACTCCACTTGCCATCATTAAAAAAGTTATTACAAAGCTGATTATTTTGTTATTTGGATTGTTCTTTTTCTTTCTTCCCATAAAGTCAATTATATTACAATGATATTGGCATAGTAAAGTATTACTAATATGATTTACCCCTCGGCTTAGTAAAGCCGACCTACTATTACTGTAAAATTAATATAAAAATTGGGAGTCAAAAATAACGGCTCCCAATTTTTGTTATACATTATAAATGTGACGAATACCTTCTTTGATTTGTTTATCGAGTTCAGCTTGTTTGTCTAATGATGTACTATAATAATATTCTCTATATGGTACATCTGTGGCTTTTAATCTTGCGCGAGCAAGTCCCATAGTTGTGTTTTCTTCTTGTAAACTAAAATCTTTTAATCCGATACCCCTTGCCCAACTATTTTGGGCTATTTTTCCGTTTCCGGTGCTTTGAACATAAGCTACTAAATCATCGTATTCACCTTCTATTCCTCTCCATTCAAGTCCGTCATTATAAAATTTTCTTGCCTCAGCGTATGTAGTTCGTTCTCCGTTTGTTAAGCTAACTCTTTGAAGTCGAGGATAAGAATGTTGTCCCAATTGAATACTTTCGTTGATATAACCGTCACCAATGAGAGTAGAATAAGTACCGTTTTTAGTGTGAATATTATGACCCAGAAAATTTCCGCTTGAATCAAATAAAGAAACTCTTTTAACTCCATTATGCGTGATAGATCTTGTGACAAGTCCGCCTGATTCACCAACTTCCATAAGCATTGAAGAACCTTTCTTTGCGGCTCGTGAATTAAATTTTTTTGCTAAATTAACCATTGAATTAAAAAATACTTTTTTTACCATAATAATTCTCCTTTTCCTTTTTTGTATTACAATTTTTCTTTTGTACTTGAAAGCTTTTATACTTTCTTTTCTAATCCCCGAGTGTGAATTGCAATTCCCCGTGTATTGTTGTACATTTATAAAGTTATTTTATTTTTAACAATTGCTATTTATTATGAATAATTTTACAAAACTTAATAGTTGATAACTATTATTTAATAGTTATTAGTAATTAGAAATAGGTTGAGAATAAAGCTATACTTTTGTTATGGCTAAAAACGAAAATCTACAGAAAAAATTTGGAGCAAAGCTTGCTTATGTCCGCAAAAGTAAAAAACTTTCTCAGATGAAACTCGCCGAGATTGTTGACATGAACTTTAATTATATTGGACAAATTGAACGTGGAGAGGCAAATGTTACATTACAAACAATGATGCTTTTAGCCAATGCTCTCGATGTTGAAATGCATGAACTTTTTGACTTCACTTTTTAGTATTTATTGGGCTTTATTTAAATACCCGTAAGTTGGGGTTTCTACCCCAACAACATAGTAGGACGTTTACTAAGTCGATACAATATATAGATGCCCCTTTAGACCTTTACTACTTCTAAAGTTTTATAATCATTCAAATAAGGCAAATGTTCTTCTGTAATTAATTCACCCGGAAGTAATATCGAAATCCCCGGAGGACATTCTGCAACAAGCTCAGCAGAAATTCTACCAATTGCATCTTCTTTTGTGATAATTTCTTTATCAGCATAATAAGCATCTCTTAAACTCATTTTGATAATAGGGTCTAACATTGGCATATGTTTACGTTTTTCAAGGTAATAAATATCTTTGTAATTACTTTTTGCTATTTTTTCTAAGCAGTCAGCTAAATATACAAAGTCTGAACGCTTATTGCCAAGGTTGCAAAGTAACAGAACTCCGATATCAGAAGCTGATTCAACTTCGATATTGAAATCAATTTCCAAAATTGATTCAAGACGTTTTCCAGAAAGACCGTCAATTTTAACAAAGACTTTCGTAACATCAGTTTTATAACCAAAATCTGCTTTAAGTTGGTGTAATCCCGGAATATTGTCCAATCTTTTTCTTAAATACTTAGCGTTTTCAATAGTTCTTTCTAATAAAGCTTGTCCTGATTTTGATTGTAAGTTAGCTCTTGCTGCATCTAAGCTTGCTAAAAGCATTAGAGACGGGCTGGTTGTGTGGAGCATTTTTAAAGCTTTTTCAACTGCATCTGCATTGATTAAAGAGTTTTTAGCAATGTGTAACATTGAACTTTGACTCATACTTCCGCCGGTTTTATGAAGTGAGTGTAAAACTGCATCAGCACCCAGTTTAAGTGCGGTTTCCGGTAAGTGTTTATTAAAGTTCCATAAACAACCGTGAGCTTCATCTACGACAAGCGGAATTCCGTATTTTTTACAAACTTTGCTTATAGATTTTATATCTGAAACAACTCCTTCATAGGTTGGGTTTGTAATCCATACTAATCCTACGTTTTCGTTTTCTTGAATTGTTTTTTCTATAGTTTGAGCATCAATATTGCCCCAGATTGACCAGTCTTCAATTCTGTTAGGACAAATCCATATTGGCTCTGCTCCTGAAATCATAAGGCCTGTAAGTGCTGAGCGGTGACAGTTTCTGTTAATAATAACTTTTTGTCCGGCTTTGGTGCAAGACATCCCGATAGCCATATTTCCGGCTGTTGAACCGTTCAAAAGGAAGAATGTTTTTTCTGCTCCAAAACATTCTGCAGCAAGCTCTTGAGCTTCGCCTATAGGGCCTGTAGCAGGATGAAGAGTCCCCAAATTATCAAATTCATCTGTCGTATCAACATTTAATGCTTTTTCTCCGATAAGTTTTTTAAAATCAGAAAAAATAGCTTTCCCTTTTGTATGTCCGGGTATATGAAATTGATAAGTCGGATGTTCAACTGAATTTTTTAATGCTTCCACGATTGGAGCTTTTACTTTTACTACGTCAAAAATTCTTGGTTGTTTGTTGGTTTTTAAAGTTTTAGCCAATTATTCATTCCCTTTGTTTTATTTAATAAAAGTTACTAATGTATATAATACACTAAAAGAATAAAATTTGCTAAATATTGATTTTAGTTTTACATTGTTTTACAATTGGAACAAAGAGAGAACTATCAAAATCAAAAATTCGTTTAAAGAGAGTATCAAAGGCTCTTAAAAGGAGTTAATTTATGAAGATTTTATTTGCAGCTGCAGAAGTTTCACCTTTTTCAAAAGCTGGTGGGTTATCAGATGTTGTAGGAAGTTTACCAAAAGCATTAGAAAAGGACGCTGAAATTGCTATTTTTACTCCGTTGCATGGATGTATTGACCAAAAAAAATGGGGTATTAAGGAGCTGGAAAATTCTGAGATGTGGATAACTTTTGGGAATGCTCCTCACAAATTTAAATTATTTATGACAAAACTACCAAATACTGATATTAATGTATTTTTTGTTCAAAATGATTGGTATTTTTCTTGTTTTCAAGAGGTGTACCCTCGTTGGCTAGATCCTCGTTATGAACATGAAAGATATGTCGCTTTTTCTCTTGCGACTTTAGAATATGCAAAACAATTAAATTTTAAAGCTGATGTTATTCATTCGAATGATTGGCATACAGCGATGATTCCGCTTTATATCAAGGCTAATTACAAATTCGATGAATTCTGGAAAGATACTAAAAATGTATTTGAAATCCATAATCTTGCTTATCAAGGTGTTTGGTTTGAAAATATTTTAGATTTTGCCAATATGCGTAAAGATATAGTATATAATGAGTGGGGTTGTGAGCATTATGGTCGTGTAAATTGGATGAAAGGTGCAATAAATTATTCGGATAAAGTTCTTGTTGTTTCGCCAAAATATGCGGAAGAGATTCTTGGTGATGAATTCGGGGAAGGAATGGATTATACGCTTCGAGGTCACACCGGTAAAATATCCGGAATTCTTAACGGTATAGACTATGATGTCTTTAACCCGAAAACTGATAAGACTTTGGTTAAAAACTTTGATATAAAATCTTTAAAATATAAAGAAGAAAATAAAAAGGCGATACTTAAAGAATTTGGTCTTGAATACAAAAAAGACAGACCATTGATAGCTTTAATTTCACGTCTTGTTGATCAAAAAGGTTTAGACTTGATTCGTCAGGTAGAACACGATTTGATGAATATGGATGCTGATTTTATTTTCTTAGGTTCCGGAGATAAGGAATATGAAAATTTATTTATATGGCTGTCAAATAATACAACTAATATAAGAACTTATGTCGGTTACAGAGGGGATTTAGCAAATTTAATCTATGCCGGCTCTGACTTTTTCTTGATGCCTTCTAGATTTGAACCTTGTGGTTTGTCTCAATTAATTGCGATGCGATATGGTTCGTTACCTATTGTTAGAGCTACAGGCGGTTTAGATAATACAGTTGTCGGTTATCCGTTAGATAATTCTACCGGATTCAAATTCTGGGGGTATAACGGTTGGGCTATGAAGGAAGCTATTGAATGTGCGTTGGCTGTGTATAAAGATAAATACACGTTCAATGCTATGCGAGAAAGCGCAATGAAAGCTGATTTTAGTTGGAAAAAAAGTGCTCAAGAATATTTAAATTTGTATAAAAATTTAATTAACTGTTAAGAAATGTAACAAAAATCCCCAAAACATTAAAGTTTTAGAAAAAAATGCCGTAAACCATAGTAAAGGGACAAACTTAAGGAACGACGAATATGGGAATGGCGGCATCACAAGCACGCTTGCTTTGTATCACAGCACGAATACATGATTTAGAGTATCAAGCACAAGC
>JAFQNY010000031.1 GCA_017395765.1 bacterium | reverse complement strand
TTCAGCAATAGAAAGAAACAAAAAACCTGCAGGAGCAATCGAAATTCCTGAAGATTTTGATTTTTATTACTTGAATAAAAAAGACCGTCAAATGAGATTCAATAATGGCGGAGACCCAATTTATGCAGTTTTCGACAGAATTGATGAAAGACCTTTATCAAAAATTGCTAAAGATTTCGTTAAAGAATTAAAAGACGATGCTATTAAATTTGTTTCTACAGTTTTAAAATAATAAGTTTTTTTTAAATACTTTTATCAACTACGACTTTATGCAGTCCTTTAGGGTTATCTACATTTTTTTTCATATATAAAGCCGTTTCAAGTGCCAAAAGTTGTAACATAATAACATTGGCAAACAATTGTTGAATTTCGTTTTCGCATTCGATATCAATAGAAAAATTTGCTTTTATTCTGTCATCAGTATCACCGATAATGATAATTTTTGGATTATAATCTTTTTTAATTTTGTTCAGATTATTAATTGCTCGCTCAGACATTTTATCGACTGAAATATAAATCAGCGTTGATTTGTTATTCAAAACTGCCACGTGTCCATGCATAAATTCGCCTAAAATAGCGGCGCTGATATTTTTGTAAGAAGTTTCTTTGATTTTCAAAGCCCCTTCTTTTGCTAAAGAATATGAAATCCCTTCAGCCGTGATTACTATAGATTTTTCTTTGGCAATGAGTTTTGAAAGTTTTTTTATCTCTAATCTTTTGTTAATTGCTTTTTCTATAATTGCAGGCAGATGGAATAAAGATTCTTTGTAACTATCAATAACATTGTTTAATTGAATTTTTTCAATTAATTTCAAAGAAATCAAAATTAAACACAACATTTGAGAGGTAAAAGATTTTGTTGCGGCAATACCTTCTTCTATTCCTGCATAACAAGCAACTTGGTAATCACAGAGATTCCAAATGGATGAATCCTCTTTGTTCGTGATACATAGAGTTGGCAAATCAGTCTCGGATTTAACACGTTCAACACATTTTAGAGTATCTGATGTTTCGCCTGATTGGGTTATAAAGATATATAACGTATTTTTATCCTGCGGAATAATATTTTTTATTAAAAATTCGCTTGAATAAATTGCTCGAGTTTCGATTTTTGAAAATTTTTCAACCAAATCAACTGCAAATCTTGCGCAGTGATAAGAAGAACCGCTTGCTACTATTACAATTTTTCTGATATTTTCGGGCAAAGAAATTTTGATTTCTCCGGATTCGGAATCAATATATTTCATTAAAATGTATGGAATTATAGCAGATTGTTCGTATATCTCGGATTCCATTTTTGTTTTGTTATTTTTAAAAAACATTATCCACACTCTCATTAATACATTTAATACAATCTAATAATAGCATATTAAACATACTCTTAAAAGTATAAATTTAGTTTTCAATAAACAAATTCATGAACTCAATATCATCATAATCTATATATGCAGTTTGCATTAAATTTCTGCCCGTTTTTATAGTAACTTCGTTTGCTTGATTGCGTTTTATCAATTCTTTTGGCAATTTAATTTTTTGCCCGTCACCGTTAATTTGGATTTCTGAAATTCGGTTTCCGTTAAAATAAACCTCAGGCGGTGAAGCGAATGCATTAGAGATTCGATTTTGACCTATTGTTCTGGCTAAATTAGTGTCTATACCTATAATTGAACCTATGACAAGATAAAGGGGTTTATTTAGTTTTATGTTTTTAAGAAGGAATTTTCTTGTATAAAAAGGACCTATACTTTCCATCCTGAATTCACCTGCATTTGCTGATAAATCCGAAAAATTATTATCTCCCAAATGGTACATACTTGAGTCTATAACCATACCGGATTTATTTGATTTTTCTATCCCGACAACAATAGGTGCAGACAAGGTTTGTTCCGAAACGGTCACGGAATAAGGTTTATAGTCTTCTTTTTTTATTGACATAATTGTAGGCCCGTTTAAATGAGTATTTAGTTCAAAAAACCCTTCTGAATCTGTCTTTGTTGCAAAATTATGTTTCGGAATACTTATTTGTGCTCCGCCGACTCCCGCTCCGGTATCTTTGTCTATAATTCTTGAAGAATTCCCGATACCTTCCGCACTCACTCCGCCTTGAAATGTCGAGGCAGAATATGTCGGCATAACGATATAAAAGAGTAAAGTTATTAGTAACAATATTTTCATAAACACATTATTTGACTATATTTAAATTATAAAAATTAGTCATAAAAATGTGTTGTCGGTTATTTTTTATCAAAATAAAATTATATTTAAAATTTTCTATGCTGCTTGAGTTTTATTTTGTTCTTCTAATATTTTTTTATGAGCATTTTTAGTGTTTTTATAAGTCAACTTAGGAATAAGTACACCTAAAAGCACCGGTGAAATAACGAAAGTTGAAATAAATGCAGGAATAGCATTCAAGCCTTTTGCAGACTTAAGAATTGCGTTCTTTTCACCTTTCATTAATTTTATAATTTTTTCATTCTTAGCATTTATATCTGCAGCATCAATTTTTTTGAATAAATCAATAATTCTGCTGTTTTTCTCTTTTATATTTAATGTCTTAATTGAGTCCAAAGTGAATGAAGAACTGTTGAAAAATTCAGCATGATTTTCTGATTTAGCTAAGATTTTTTGTAAATCTCCGCCTTTTTTGTCGATAAATTCAGCAAAATTCAACAATTTAGCTTTTGAATCAATATTTCCGTAAACAGAATCTAATTGAGCCAATGATAAAACTTCAAGTTTACTGTATGGATTCAATGCATCAATAAACTTGCTTAACGCTGATTTTCCTTCAGAAGCTTTGTTTGTTAATACAAAACCAAGCTTGCCTTCATAAGCATTAACCATCAATTTTGTTAACATAGGAACAGCAAAAACTACTGATAATGAAGAAATAGTATCTCTTACAAGAATTTCTTTGATTTCTGTCAAATCTCTTTTGCCGTTTTCATCAATTTGTGCTCTGTCCCAAGCACGTTTTCCTCTAGGTAATAACAAGCCTAATAATGATAACAACGCAAAAGTTGTTTTAGTAAAGTTAAAGTCAGCATATTCAAGTAATTCTTGACATTTTTCAATAAATTTATTTGTTTTTGTGAAAATTTTACCGAAACCTGACATTGCATTTTTATTGTTTATACCACGAGCTTTGAAGCTTACTTGAGAATTGTCTTTTACTTCAGTAACATTTTCTGTTTCTTTTGCTGCATTTTTTTCGTTTTGTTGTTTGATAAGTTCTAAAGTATTAGCACTCGGAGCAGTATCACTGCTTGCGTAAAACTTAGGAATAATACTCAAGCCACCTAGTGTTAATGCAATATTAGCTACAAAAGTCAAGAATCGTTTTCCTGCAAAATTGTTAGTCATATTTTCTATTGCAGCTTCATCAATTTTTTGGAAACCTTTATTTTTCTCGATTGCATCTATAGCATAATCATTGATTGCTTTTAAAACACTTTGTGCAGCGAATCCGGCTTTATTTTCACCTTCACCAACATATAATGTATTAAGATTTAGTAAATCAGAAGATGTTTCTGAAATTTTATTGTTAATTATTTCAGAAATATTTTTGTAAACGGATTTTCTTACTTTTTTCTCAGGAGAACCAAGTTTTTCAAATTCTTCTAAAATCAACCTGATAGTCGCTTCTGCATTTTTATCTGTAGGAACACTTTCTTTGTATATTTTGCTTATGTTATATTTAACAAATTCTTTTTTGAATTTTTGTGCATCTTTTTGGACTTCTTTGTTAAAGTTAGTTTCTTTAATCATTTGTTTGAAGTTTTCGCCAAGACGCTTAATCAATCTTGTATTTGTATTTGTTGAGCGACAGAATTTTGTTGTCAAAAACAATACAAGAGGAGCAACCGCCATTATATAAGGACCCGTAATTGCTTCTCTAAGGAAAACTTCTTTACCTTCTTGCATATTATATTTGCCGGTAATATCTTTGTCACGATTAAAACCTGTCCAAGTACGAGGAAGAGTCATCCCTAATTCATCTTGAATAATAAATGAGAGAAAATAGCCTTGTTTTTCAATACCTTGCATTAAATTGCCGATACCGTTGACTAACGAACCGCTTTTGAATGACGGTTCAGTATGTTTTTGTTTTCTTTGATTAGTCTCATTTTGAGCTACTGAGTTAATTTTCGCTATTTTCAATGCTTTAATCCCATTCTACTAGTGTAATTTTTACATTATTATATCTATTTATATCTGTTTAGACAACATTTAGTATATACATTTTTAAAAAAAATTTACAATAACGGATGTTTCTTTATATTGCATAAAATTTTGTCTATCATCTCTTTTGGCATATACATTTTTATTCGTCCCAGACTTTTTGTATTAAAATGTTCACCTTTTGGGGTTGATTCAATAATTTTTTGTACAATTTCATTATATTTTTCGATTAAAAATCTTTTTCCTCGAAGATAATGCTTCGCATGAGAATTCAAAGAAGCATCTGAGCGTATTTCAAAAGTATCCATCCCACGTTTTAGACAATGTTCGACTTCTATTTGATCCGCCAAATTTCCGAAATTTGAATAAAATTGCGGATATTGGTTTGTTATATATTGAACTTCTACCCCTTTTGGTGTGTCTAACAAATCAATATAACCCACGGGCATTTTGCCGTCTTTAACAGAATATTTGGTAAAACGACCAAATTCTTTTAAGTCACATGATTCAGAGGTAATTTGCACAGGAATATATTGTTGTAATCGTTTAGAATAAATCATATAAATTATAAAACTTGTAAATATAAAATTTGCGTCTGAGGATGCGGGAAAAAGTATTATTTTTCTTACAAACTTTTTATGAAACATTTTGTTTGATAATATAAAGTTCTGATGTTAAAATTTTTTTATATCAAATATATGTTTTAAAAATTATGAAAATTAACTATAAATCTTTATTTAATATAATTCTGGGCTTTATTTTTTTTATTGGCATAATTCTGAGAATTCATGTTTATTTATTAAATCGTTCTTTATGGCATGACGAATGCAGTTTGGCTATTAATATTTTGAACGGAAATATATTTTCTTATTTTGGGGTTTTAGAACATTTGCAGTCTGCGCCTCCGATTTTTATGATTGCGTCTAAAGCTTTGTATAGCATGTTTACGGCTTTTCCGGAATCAGCGTTGAGATTTATTCCTTTGTTGGCAGGGATTTTTTCTTTATGTTTTTTTTACGTGCTTTTAAAAGAAACCATAACTAATAAATTTATTGTTTTAATAGGCATGTTTGTTTTTTCAGTAAATTTCCAGCTGATATATTATGCTCAAGAATTTAAACAATATTCTACGGATGTTTTAATGGTTATACTTGCTTTGATTTATTATTCAAAATATGATTTTTGTATAAATAATTTAAGACAAAAAATTTGTTTTGCCGTTATTACAACTGTTTTACCGTTTATATCTCTTCCTGCAATATTTGTTATTGTGCCGGCTCTGATTTTTAATTTAATTAAAGTAAAAAAAGAAAATTTAAAAAGTTTTTTGTTGTATTGCATTCCGTTTTTGACCTTAAATCTTATTTATTATTTTTTCACTCTGAAATCTTCTAAGCAACAAATGTTATCAACAATGTCTCAAATATGGAGTTCAGGATTTTTATCTTTTGATTTTTCATCAAATTTTTTAATTTTGAAAAATAATATTTTATTCTGTTTTTTACCTTGTTCTTGGTTTTATTTAGCCGTAATTTTAGCTATACTTGGCATAATTTTATTAATAAAAAGACGTAATAAAAATGATATTTTATTATTATCAACATTCGGCTTAGTAATTTTTGCCTCTTTTCTGCAAATTTATCCGATTAAAGAACGGGTTTCATTATATTTATTGCCGATAATTTTGATTTTTATTCTGTCTTCAACGGAATTTAATTTCAAAATCAAGAAAATTCAGGCAATTTTAGTTACAACAGTACTATTAGTTTTTTTCAGTTCATACAATTTGAATTATATTTTTTCAATTCCTAAACATCAAATCTTTAACCGTAAAGATTCTCGAGGAGTTGTATTGACTTTGAAAGAGCATTACAAACCTAATGAATGGGTAATTATAAACGATGCTTCCGATTCCGATTTTGAGTTTTACGGGAAATATTTTAATTTTATAACTCCGGATTTGAAGTACGGTCGAATAGCAATGCAAAAATATGATAAGGATTGGTATTTTGAAGTCTTAAATACTTTGCCGAAAGGAAACAGATATTGGCTTTGTTATCCGTATGATTATGTAAATTCCCCGACAATTCCGTTTGTTAAAGAATGGATTTTAAAGAATGCAAAAATTTTGTATGAATATGAAAAAAACAGTTCTTATTTAGTTTTGATAGAGTATTAAAAATAAGACGGGTCGGTGTTTTAGACCGACCCGCCCCATTGGGGTATTTGACATTTTTAAATCTTGCTAAATTTTTAATTCTTGGTCAACTTTAAAATAATCAACCACAACGTCCATTACATTATCAAAGAAAAAATCTAATTCTTGCGAAATTCCCATATTTATTGATGACTCACTTAGTTCTGCTTTTCCGAATCTTGATAACATTTCATTTTCGATACGCATATTTAATCCTTTCCTAAATCTGTCCCGTTAGCTCTATTCTGATTACAATTTTTATATCGGCAAATTTTCAAAAAACTTTAATGTTTTTATCAAATTTGTTACAATCTGTTACAATAGAAGGATTCGGGAAAAGGATTAAATAAGGATAAACGGATTCTATAAGGGTAAAACCTAAGCTAATCTTACTTGGTTACGACCATTCTTTTTCGCTTCATATAACGCTTTATCGGCACGTTCGAATAAGGCTTCGCCTGTTTCTTCTTTGTTATATTCAGCCAATCCCATACTTATGGTTATATTTATTTCTTTTGAATTTTCGGTGTCGGCATAAATGGTAATAGGTCTTTCTTCAACTGCTTTGCGCAATCTTTCTCCGACTTTTTGAGCTTCTGCAATCTGAGTAAACGGAATAAGGACGGCAAATTCTTCGCCACCATATCGAGCAGGGATATCTGATTCTCTCAAATGTTCTTTAATAATTCCGGCAACGGTTCTTAAAACTTCATCTCCGGCAGCATGTCCGTATGTATCATTGACTTTTTTAAAGTAGTCTATATCAATCATCATTGCGCATAGCGGATTGTTTTGACGTTTTGTAATGGCAATTTCTTGACTCAAACGGGTTTCAAACTGCCTTCTGTTATTCAAATTAGTTAAAGCATCTAATGTTGCATATTGTAATATTGTTGAATATGAATTTGCTCTGTTTATTGTTGCGGCAGCCTGTCTGGTTAATTGTTCCAAATAATCTATGTCACGTTTTGATAATTTTTCAATCATGCTTCTTGCGACAATGCAACCGGTGATTTCATCATCAGAAAACAGAGGAAAAGCTCCGATTTTGTCATCATTTGTTAATATATAATTGTAATCCGAGTCCAATTCTTTTAGTGAATCAAAAACTCTTTCGTCATTGCAAGCTTTCGGCCATACTAAAGAGAATTCATCATTTTGTTTCAAGAATACATATATTAAATGGTCTGATATAAATCTGTCGAGCATTTCTCCGATAAGCGGAACGATATAATTTATTTCATATTGAGTTTCAATAATTTTAGCGATGTTTTTCATTGAATCATGGAATTCAACATTTATTTGAGATTGCTCGTTTAAAACTATATTTTGAAGTTTTAAAGATATTTGAGCTCCAAAAATTTTCATCAAATATAAAAACTCCATATTTACAGAAGCTTGATCGACAAATTTTAGTTCAATAATTCCGAAAACCATACCGTTTTTTACAATAGGCATATATAAAGAATTTATTTTAAAGCTAACATCACTTATGGTATGCGGAAGCTTGAAAGCTTTTGAGTTTATAACAAAATCGTTTCCGTGAATGTCATTATATGCGTTGTAAATAGGTTCTTTTACATCAACAGCCATAACTTCATCAATAACACACCAATTTTGAGCATAATTTCTTAGTGTGGAGGTGTTAGGGTCAAAGACATATACATTTAAGTCTTCCAGTTCTATATAAGTTGAAAGTACATCTTTCAATTCTTGAACCAAATCGTATGCATCTAATTCTTTAATTAATATATCAGCTGTTTTGTTTAAAAAATATAATTCTTTGTTTTCCATTATTTGTCTTCTTTAAAATAAGTTAATCCTGCGCAAGTTTTAAAATTATTATACATTGCTTTATCAAAATCTTCATCAGGTACAATTCTTCCGTTTATGTAAGTATAACGAATTGCACCGACAGGCTCATCGGTAAGTTTCTCTGCATAATATTCATTACTTGTTATAAATCTTCTTGTAACTTCGTTTAAAAGATTGAAAATATATGCTGTTTGGACATCTGAAGAATTAGGATTTTCAGAAATCAACATTGCGGCTTTTTCAAGTTCGTAGATTGATTCTCTGTTTTTATCAAGTCTTCTTAACAGAACTGCCAAATTATAATGTCCTTCAAAATTCATTGGTGCGGTTTCAATTGCTTTGCAATAATCCAGACCCGCAAGCTTATATTCACCTCTTAAATGATGAGCTACCGCTCTGTTATAGTATAAATCGTAATTGTCTTTTAATAATTTCAAAGATTTTGTATAGGCTTCTATTGCATGCCCTAAATATTCATAGACCAAATGTTGTTTTTCAATCGGCAAATATAATGCCTTTTGTCTGAAAGCAACACCTTTATTGTAATAAGCAATACCTTTGTTCGCTCTTTCACTTCTTATGTTGTTATAAATATATGGAAGCCAAAATTTAAAAATCTTTATTTTTGTGATTTCGTCAAAACGAGTAATCGCATCA
>JAFQNY010000003.1 GCA_017395765.1 bacterium | reverse complement strand
TTACCAAGAATGTATTGACCTGAACGAAGAACTTCAAGAACTTCTTTTTCAACTTCTTCCCCGATTACTGCGTATTGTCTTTTTGAATCTAAAATAGGTATCATAAATTTCCCTCCTATAAAATAACCACTATTCTCGTATAATTTAAGTTTATCATAGTTTTAGCAAGCCTTTACATATTCTTTATTTTTATACTTGCATTATTCGAAAAAATCTATATAATATTATACATAACGAAAGGGGTGTGGTTTTTATGGATTGCATGTCAATTTCGATGTTCAGAAGGCTTGAACAACAAGCTATCAATCAACAATACAGGGAAATTTATTCTCATGAGCTTGCGCACAAAAATGCAGCCGGTTCTTTAGCGGGTAGTATAGTTATTGAAAAAGATTCAAACGGAATTCCTGTTGGCGGGCATGTTTCCATAAAAATGCCACGATTAAATCCGAATAATCCGGATGAAACAATTAATCATGCTAATAGAGTTATTAAAGCTGCTTTAGCACCTTCAGATCCTTCAGAACAGGATTATAAAGTTGCATTTCAGGCAAAGCAGATGAAAACCAAAGCTGAGCAACTTAAGGTAAAAAAAGGTTTAGACTACTATGCTTAGATATGTTTTTGAGTTATTGTTCGGGGCTCGTAGGCTGGTTCCGGTTAGGGTTAAGCGAAAATAGCTTGGATAAATTCTTTAGGCTCAAAGTCTTTTAAATCTTCCATCTTTTCGCCAACACCAACTAATTTCACCGGAAGTGCAAGTTCTTTTGCTATAGCTAAAACTATTGCGCCTTTCGCTGAACCGTCCAGCTTTGTAAGTGCAACGGCTGTTAGGTTAACGCACTCTTTAAAAACTTTTGCTTGTTGTAACCCGTTTTGACCGGTGTTTGCATCGATGACTAAAATGCTTTCACGTAAAGCTTCCGGAGCGTTTTTATCGATTACGGTTTTGATTTTTGCTAATTCTTCCATTAAATTAAACTTGTTTTGCAATCTGCCTGCGGTATCAACTAGAATAACATCATATTTTTCGTTTTTAGCTTTTTGAATAGATTCATATATGACTGAAGCCGGATCAGCTTTGTCTTTTCTTAAAATATCCGCACCCGAACGCTTTGACCATATTTCTGCTTGTTCTTCCGCAGCTGCCCTAAAGGTATCTCCGGCTGCAATTAAAACTTTTAAACCTTGTTGTTTAAATCTGTATGCTAGTTTCCCGATAAGTGTTGTTTTGCCTGCTCCGTTTACCCCTGTTATGAAGTAGATGTTTAATTCATTTTCTTTGAAATTTAGCTCTGTCGAACCGGCATTATCTAATGTTTTAAGAAACTCGTCCTGTAAAAATTCTTTAATTTGAGAAGGTTTAATTCTTGATTGATTACGAAGTTTATCTGTAAGTTCTGCCGAATAATTAACCCCTAAATCCGCTGAAATAAGTAAATCTTCCATATCATCAAGCACAAAATCTGAGAATTCTTCCTCTTGAGCAATATTATTTACAACATTGCCAACCAATGCCTGTGCTGTTTTTGAAACGGTTGTTTTTAATTTGTCAAAAAAGTTAAACAAAATTAACCCCCACCCTAGCCCTCCCCCTTGGAGAGGGAACTAATCATCATTTTATATCTACCTATTTACCCCTTTAGGCCGTTTTCAACAATAACTTTTGCTAAAATACCGTTAATAAATGAAGAAGAGTCTTCTGTTGAATATTTTTTTGCAAGTTCAACAGCTTCGTCAACAACAACCTTGAGCGGAGCATCTTTAACAAATAAAAGCTCTGTGATAGCAATTCTTAAGATATCTTTATCCATTTTAACAAGTCTTGAAATATCCCAACCGTTAGAGTATTTTTGAATTTCGTTATCAACTTTGCTTGCATTTAGTTTGAATTGTTCTGCAATTTCTATTGTGTAATTTCTAACTTCAGATTGGTTTTCTAAAGTGGTAAATTCAGCAATTTCTAAAGCTAAGATTGCTTTTTCCGCAATTTCAAGCATTGTATCAACTCTTGAAATCATTTCGTCTGTCATAGGAATTTGAACAGGTTTATTTTTTGCACCCAAAGGTCTTGATAAATTTGACTCATGCTCTGCTTCATAGTCATCTAAAGCACTTTTTATATCAATTAAAGATCCGACTGTTAGTTTAAGATCTTCTGATGCTGAATTAGAAAGGATTCTGACTGACTTAAGCATGATATTTTCAAAATCTTTGCGTGAGTAATGTGTAATTTCTTTTTCAAATTGTGAAAAAAGTATAAGAGCTAATTCTCTTGAGGCGCGTCTTGCTTGCATATTTTTATTTCTCCTAATTAATTTATTATTTTTTATAATAATAACACAAAAATATTCCTACATTGTAAATAGGTAGGTTGCAAAGCTTTTGTTATAAATCTACACTCTTAACTTTAACTAAATCTGAAAGTTCTATCTCTAAAGCGGCCGCGATTCTGTCTAATGTATCAATAGAAGGCGAGCTTGTACCACGCTCAATAGCGCCTAGTGCAGTTTTGCTCAAATCAGATAATTCTGCAAGTTTTTCTTGAGATAGTTTACGTTTAGTTCTCTCAAGAACTATTTTAAGACCAATTTTAGCACTTATTTTGTTACTTTTACTTGTCATAATACCAACTATACTAGTCTATTGACAAATTTTATTCAATCGTTTAAACTTATTCATGCGTCAAGTATACTTAACGAAGGGTGTAAAAATGCTTATTGAAGATTTAATATTTGAAATTAGACCTAAAAAAGACGGTTTAAAACATATTAATAATTATATTGTTGATGAAATATCTGAGAATTGGTATGGTTCTAAGGGTATAAATGATGAAGATTATGATAAACTAATGGGATTATTGCACGCTAACTCATCGGTTATTGAATTTATTGAAAAAATATTAATCTCATATCAAGATAAAATAGATAATCATTATGCGGAATTGTTAAAAACTGAAATGTAAAAATCAAGAAATAATATGTTATAATGATACAGTTGGAGGGTTTTTTATGTCAAAAAAACGAGCAATTATTATTGTAATAGATTCAATGGGAATAGGTGCATTACCGGATTGTACGGAGTTTGGTGATGTTTTGGAATGCAATACTTTAAAAAATGTATGTAAGTTTAATAAAGGTTTGGATGTTCCTGTTTTAGAATCATTAGGTTTGGGAAATATACAAGACTTTGAAGGTATAAAAAAGACTGCTACTCCAATCGGTCAATACGGAACTTTGCAGGAAAAATCTAAAGGTAAAGATACTACAACAGGGCATTGGGAGATTGCGGGTTTAGTTTCTGAAAAACCTTTTGCAACATTTCCAAACGGATTTCCTCAAGAACTTGTAGATAAATTTATTGAAGAAACAAATTGTGGCGGAATTTTGGCAAACTGTCCTGCCAGCGGAACTGCGATTATTGAAAACCTGAATGAAGAACACCATAAAACCAAATATCCTATTGTATATACGTCTGCAGACAGTGTTTTTCAAATTGCGGTGGATACGGATATGATTCCTTTGGAAACACTGTATGATTGGTGTGAAAAAGCACGAAATTTGCTTGATGACGGAAATTATAATGTTGCAAGGGTTATAGCTCGTCCTTATAAAGTTATTGACGGAAAGCCTACCAGAATTTCTAAAGACAGAAGGGATTATTCAATGGTTCCTCCGAAAGAAACTTTATTAAATAGGATTAAAAATAAAGGTGCAAAAGTTATTGGGATTGGTAAAATTGAAGATATTTTTTCAAAATCCGGTATAACTCATGCGATTCATACAGGTTCAAACAAAGAAGGTTTGGAATTGACTATAGATGCTATATCTCAAACATTACCTTTGGAAAAAATAAAATATGAAAATGCACTGATAACCGATGATTCTCGAGAGTTGATATTTACAAATCTTGTGGATACGGATATGTTATTCGGTCATAGGAATGATCCAAAAGGTTATGGCAAAGCTATTGAAGAGATTGATGAGTATTTGGATAAGATTTTACCATTACTGAATGAAAACGACTTGTTGGTTATAACAGCAGACCATGGCTGTGACCCGACGGTTGACGGTACTGACCATACAAGAGAGTATGTACCTGTTTTATATTATTCAAAATATATTGAGCCAAAAGACTTGGGCTTAACCTTGGGCTTTGATTCAATTTCTAAACGTATAGAGGAATGGTTATATTAATTAATTTTTATTTAAAACTTGCCTATCCTTTCTGTTAAGAGAGGGTAGGCAGTTTTTTTTGCGACCCTTTTTGGCTACTCTTAGAATACGATAATGTTTAAAAATGTTAATATTTGGGCAATTTTTTTTGCTAAAAATACTTTATATATACAGAGGATTTTTAAATGCCAAATTTGTTTGTTAAATCAGAATATTCGTATAACGGGACTTTTGCCAATTATAAAGGCTTTGGCGGAAAGTTTAATCTTGAGAATTGTGGTACTGCAGAAGTTATGTTTGCAAGACGTGCTAATGAAAAAGGTACCGGTCAATTTACGGAATTAAAATATACAACCCCAAAAGTTTACAATATAGCCATTGAATCCAGAACTCGTTATCAAAATGATAAAAATGATTCTGAACAAGTTTTAAGACAAAGTATCGGGCAAAGATTGGCTTTAAAGGGCTCTTGGAATTTAAGTAAAAAATGGAATATTTATGAAATAGCCGGTGTAAATACAAAATTCAATCTCGATAAAAATGCCGAAAATTCTGCGACATTAATGTCGTTGACAGGTATCGGTTATAATGCTACTGATAAATTAAACATATATGGAGAAATTGAGTTTAGTAATTCTCCGACATCTGTGTATTTAGGTTGTAAATATACTTTTTAAAACTTTCTTTTTAATCTTTTTGTATTAGAATTAAACTTGTATAGTTAAATTTTATATGAGAGGAGAATTAGATGGAATTTTTAACAAGCTGGGCTCATGCACATGCAATTACAGTCTCAGCTGCAATTCTTATCGTAGCATATATTTTTATTGCTACAGAAAAACTTCCTAAGATGACAATTGCTCTTGTAGGAGCTTCTTTGACATTGTTTTTAGGATTATTAGGTCAATCTCAAAAAGTTGATGGCGGCTTTGACCCTCATTACTTTATCAACTATGTTGATTTTAATGTGATTTTTTTACTTGTATCAATGATGATTATTGTAAGCATTGCTACTCGAAGCGGTATGTTTAATTGGGTTGCAAACGAAATGCTAAAGAAAACCAAAGGACATCCTAAAACAATCCTTTGTTGTTTAGCGTTGTTTACGGCTATTGCATCAGCATTTTTAGATAATGTAACGACTGTTATTTTGATTATGCCAG
>JAFQNY010000030.1 GCA_017395765.1 bacterium | reverse complement strand
TTGATAAGTTTGGCAGGATATTTGCAGGGGTTTATGAGCCAAAAGATAACATTAACTGTTATGACGGAAAATATGCCAAACATTGTGGTGGCGGAAATACAGGTTGCATTGGTTTATCTGTTTGCGGAATGGCAGGATTTGACTTAACTAAAAAACAAACAAAGTATCCATTAACGCAAAAACAAATTGAATCGTTGTGCTGCTTAACCGCTTATTTGTCAGTTAAATACGGAATTTTAATCACAGAAAAAACTGTGTTTACTCACTATGAATTCGACAGGAAAAAGAAACAACCTGAAGGCAAAATCGATATTACATACATTCATAGTTTGCCACATCTATCAACAAATAGCATCGGCAAATATTTAAGGCAGAAAATCAGTTGGTATCGAGAAAAAATAAAACAAGGAAAATACACATTTACTAAAAAAGGAGAATACTATGAGTTTATTGTCAAAAGTTAAAAATTGGAAAGTATTGAACGAATTGTGGGACGTAATTCAACCATTTGTTTTGAAATTGGTTGATAAAAACGTGCCGAAGTATGTTACCAAGTTATATGAAAACCTTGCGAAATATACAAAACCTGCGATTGATAGTCTTTTTGCTTTAAAAGAAAAAATCGCAACAACCCCAAATGAATTAGATAATTATTGCTTTAACCAAGGAGTTGATGCGATTGAATCATTCGCAAATTATTTGCTTGGTGTAGTTGCTGATTTAAGGAAATAAAAATATGTTAGGATTTTCTGCCCTCCTCCAATCCTTACTTGATTGTGCTTCGCAATTTGCGAAGTACGGTCAAGCCAAGGTTGAACATCAAGAAACAACAGATATTATCTCGGACAAAAAAGATTTAGAAAAAGCCGGAAATATCGCAGAGCAAATAATTGAAATTGCTCAAAAATATAAATCTTCTATGTCAAAACGGGATCAAAGAAGATTAAAAAGTTTAGTTAAAAGATTTAATAAGGTGGATTAATTATGAAATGGCGAGATTTATTAAACGTACAAAATACCGAAAAAGGTTTCTTCCCATCATCTAATTCGTATGGGATACCGGATATAAAAGCTGATGAATTTGAAATCAAAGAACTTATCCCATATAGAGTTGATGATAATAGAAATGGAACAGCACACTTCTTTTTGGATGACTATCGTTTTGAAAGATGTTGGAAAAACCCTGATTCTCAAATTCCTGAATTAAAAAAATATGCAGGGGTATTATCTCCTGACTTTTCTATGTACACAACATTTCCTGAAGCATATCAAATTTGGCAGGTTTATAGGAATCGGTGGTGTACTTGTTATTGGCAGTCTAAAGGAATCAAAGTTATACCAACTGTGAGTTGGTCAGATGAATCTAGTTATAAATACACGTTCTTGGGAATTCCTAAAAATTCAGTTGTTGCAATTGGAACAGTTGGAGTCCTCAATGATCCAACGGCTAAAAGACTCTTTTTGCAGGGGTTCAAAGAAATGCTGAAACAACTTGAACCGAAAGAGATTTTGATTTATGGAAACAGACTGACCGAACTAAATGAATATAAAAACATCAGATGGTTCGAACCCTATATGAACAAATTTAAAAAGAAAGCGAGGTAAAAATGGG
>JAFQNY010000029.1 GCA_017395765.1 bacterium | reverse complement strand
TAAGCTCTGCAAGCATTTTTTGAGCATTGAGCTTTTCGCCACCTTCTCCACGCTCTGCCAGAGCCTTAACCTTTTTTATAAGCTCTTCTTTATTCATTTCTGCTCCTTTTGCTTCTCCAATCTATTCAACAATACATACACGGTCTTTCGATTTAGAATTTTTAAGTTTTTAGAGATTATACTCTTCATATCCTTAACGGAAGTCACTCTGTCAAGTGAATATCTTTTCTCCATTTTTGCAGATTTATGATTTGAGAATCTTAAAGTCTGCTCAACTCCGTTGCTGTTCTTCAGAGTTAAATAAACGCTTTCTGTTGAGACGCTTTGTTTTAGAGAATATTCTACAGAAGGGAAGTTGAATTTCATAATCCTTTGAATTTCTCTGCAAGCTATTTCTCGAAGCTCTTTTGAAGTATCTTCGATAGCTTGACCGACAGAATCTTTGATTCCTTCTTTGTTAAGCTCTCTTTCTAAATTCTTCTCAAGCTTTCTTTTTATAGCTTCGATTTTGGATATTTTCTTTTTAATATCTTGAAGTTGAGATTCAGAACAATATTTTTTGTCGTCAATAGTTTTCTGGTGTCTATCAATAGCTCTTTGATATTCGTCTCTTTTAGAGATAAGATTTGCTATTCTATCTTCATACTGAACAACATCTGTTTCCGTGATTTCAGTTTTAGGCTGCGGCTTTTTCTTTCTGGTTATAAATTGCTCAATCTTGTGCTGATATTTGAATATCAATATCAACCAGAAGACACAAACGCTTCCAAGAACAAACCAATCAACCAAGCTTAAAACAGACCAATCAATCACTCCGCTTCCTAAAAAGCAAATCGAGCCAATTCCAATCGTTCTGAAGATTGCTACTACTACAGCAAAATACCAATAACGCATTTTTGTCATACCCGCCACCAGACATAGAGCGTCGTCCGGGAAGATAGGGAACAAGAACATCAACGGCAATAGCATTTTTGATTTTACATCAAGCAAGTTTTGAGCCTTTTCCAAACTCTCTTTTCCTACAAGTTTTACAGCTGCTTTTTCTCCTAAAGTGTTTCCAACTAAAAACATAAGAGACGAAGCTGTAAAAACAGATATTGTACTAATAATAAAACCTTTAAGCGTTCCAAACAGCAATATTGAAACAGCTATGAAGGTGGCGGAAGTTCCGGGAATAAAGCATAATAGAGTTGAAGCCAAAACAAACAACACTATAAATACAATCCAACCTAAAGCTCCACACTTTGAAATAATTTCTCTTATACCTTCTATGCTTGTGACGCCTAAAGCTTTAAGCGTGAAATATATTCCAACACTTAAAGCTGCGACACATAATAATAGAAGGGATATTTTAATCCACTTTTTCATATCTTAACCTCTATTGTCTGAAGATTCCGACTTTTGAGATTTAATCTTTGAGTTGTGTTTGTACATACCTATAGAGATATTTTGATTTTTTATAGTTTTCTTAAGCTCTTGAATTTCTTCTTTAAGTTTTTCGTTTTCTTCTTCTGCCATTAAAAGCTCTTCAACT
>JAFQNY010000028.1 GCA_017395765.1 bacterium | reverse complement strand
CATAAGAGATTCGGCGTAGCCGAATAAAAAAAGAACGGCTGAGCGTTAGCGAAGACGTAGAAAACGGTGCGTGCTTCTTTCTTTTCTTTGGTACTTTCTTTTGTTTCTTGCCTCGCAAATAAGAAACAAAAGAAAGTACAACAATAATTTATAAAAGTAAAAACACATAATAATGAAACACAACAAAATACATATTTTGTTGTAAAAAGAAACTCGTTATCTTTACAAAGATAACGAGTTTCTTTTTATTGTTTTCACCTGTCTATTCTTTTAAGAACGATTCATAATTTCTTGCTAACAAATGAGTTTTCACTTGGTTAATCAAATCTAAAGCAACCCCGACCATGATGATTAGAGATGTAGCACCAATTCCTTGCAAAGTTGTTATTCTTGTTAAATAACTTGCCAATGCAGGAACTAACGCAATTATACCTAATCCCATCGCACCAATAAAGGTTGTCTTAGTTAAGATTTTATCCAAAGCATCCGCAGTTGGTTTGCCTGGTTTTACCCCAGGAATAGATGAACCATATTTCTTAAGATTGTCAGCAATCTCTCTAGGCTGCATATTTGGCATAATTGAAGCATAGAAGAATGTTAATGCAACAATCATAAAGAAATATATTGCATAATAAGTTGCTCCACTTGGATTGAATACTTTATTCAATACCATTACCACATCTTGAACCCAACCAGCTGGGAGATTTGCACTACCAACCAAGCTCAAGATAGTAGATGGGAACAATAATATCGCAACTGCAAAGATAATTGGCATTACACCACCTGGGTTAAGCTTGAATGGAATGAATGTATTCACTCCACCGTATACTTTATTACCAACTTGTCTTTTTGGATTAACAATAATTACTTTTCTTACAGCTTCTTGCATAACTACGATAAAAATCATAGTTACGAAGAAAATAGCTAATAATAAAAGTAGTCCCCAAGCTAAGCTTGTATCATTCGCAACCATTTCTGAAGTTCTTGATGCATACAATGGAATACCAGATAAGATACCTACAAAAATGATTAAGGAACCACCATTACCGATACCTTTTTCTGTTATCAATTCTGACATCCACATAACAAGCGCAGAGCCTGCTGATAGAGTTAGAACTGAGGAAATGTAAAACATTGTATGATTAACACCAGCAGTAATTGCATTTGTATGAGCCATAAAGCCCATAAAGATACAAGCTTGGAAAGCCGCTAATATAATCGCAAATATACGAGTATATTGAGAAAGCTTTCTTCTGCCAGCTTCACCGTCCTCTTTTTGCAATTTTTCAAGCGCCGGAACAATTACAGCCATCAACTGCATAATGATTGATGATGTAATATATGGTCCGATACCTAATGCAAAAATTGATACTTTACCTAATGCCCCGCCAGAAAACAAATCTAAGAACCCTAGAATATTGTTTTGACTAGCAAGATTAGCAAAGTGCGCATTATCAACACCAAACAGCGGTAAATGAATACCAAGGCGAAACAAAACAAGCATTGCAAAAGTGAAGATTAACTTCTCTTTTAAGCCTGATGCATTCCACATTGACATCAAGTCAGCTGTTGTAGGTATTCTCATTTTGCCTGAAATGCCATTAGCCATTATACTAATTCAACCTTTCCGCCTGCTGCTTCAATTTTTTCTTTTGCTGATGGAGAAACATAGTCAGCTTTTACTGTGATAGCTTTCTTGATTTCGCCATTACCTAAGATTCTCAAACCATCACAAGAAGGATGAGCTTTTCTGATTTCTTTTAATGAAGCTAAAGAAATCTCGTCAATTTTCAACTCAGCTAGTCTGCCAACATTAATTTCAGCATAATTTCTAGCGTTGATAATTTGGAAGCCTTTCAATTTAGGAAGTCTTCTGTAAGCTGGCATTTGGCCACCTTCAAAACCTCTTTTTGAGCTTCTACCAGATCTTTGACCTTCACCGTTATGACCACGACATGATGTTTTACCATGTCCTGATGAACGACCACGTCCTACTCTTTTTGATTTACCAGTTGCACCTTCAGCTGGTCTTAAATCTTCTAATGTAATTCTATCTGCCATTTTTATTTTCCTTTACTAATTAATTACTATTCTGAAACTTCTACTAAGTGAGAAATTTTATTAGCCATACCCATAATTGTTGCACTGTTTTGGTGTTCAACAACTTGGTTTAACTTTTTTAGACCTAATGCAGTCGCAACTCTACGTTGTGCTTCTGAAGATCCGATTAAACTTTTAACAAGTTTTATTTTAACTGTTTTTGTATTTGCCATTTTTATTATTCCTTTTTCTAATTTTATTATTTAAAAACTAATATTTAATAGCCTACTAGTTTAATAATTCAGCCATTGTTAAACCACGTTTTTTAGCAACTTCGTTGAATGGTCTTAAAGATTTAAGAGCTTCTAAAGTTGCATTAGCAGCGTTAAGAGGTGATTTTGAACCTAAAGATTTTGAAAGAATGTTTTCAATACCTGCAAGTTCTAATACTGAACGAACAGCACCACCTGCAATAATACCTGTACCTTGAGAAGCTGGTCTTAACATAACTGCACCGGCACCTGATCTACCTGTGATAGGGTGTGGAATAGTTGTTTTGAAAATAGGTACAGTGATAAGATTTTTTCTACCGTCAGCGATAGCTTTTTGGATAGCAATAATAACTTCTGAAGCTTTAGCACAACCAACACCAACTTGGCCTTTTTTGTTACCAACGATAACGATTGCTCTGAAGCTTAACTTTTTACCACCTTTAACAACCTTTGTTACACGACGGATTTGAACAACTTGTTCTTTCCATTCAGACTCAGGTTTTACTTCTTGAGTTTCAACTCTTTTCTTTCTTGAACGTTGTTTTTTAGCTGGAAGCTCAGTAACAACTTCTTCTGTTTCAACAGATTCTGCAACAACTTCTTCTGCTGCTACTTCTTCAACAGTTTCAACAGTTTCTTCGTTAATTAATTTTTCTTCTGACATGTTAAACCTTTCTTGTTTACTAACATATAAATTTGTTCTACTTTTAAATTTAAAAACAATTGATTGCAACAACAAAAGTACCTCACGGTACATAACGCATATTCAATTGTGGGTTTTTTCTGACAAGACCAGTCTAACCCAAACAAAATCAAATGTAAAGAGGTCTGTTAAATTTTATTAAGCAAGTAAATTTTTAATATCTTCTAATATTTGTGTCGGTGTTAATCTATAGCGTGAATATAATTCTTTTACCGGCACAATGTCGGTAAATTCTTTGTCTGCGCCGTAATTCAACACTTTAATACCAGAATTTCCGTAGAATCGTGAAATTTTTTCTCCGAAGCCTCCGCTTAAGATGCCATCTTCTAAAGTTATTACCAATGAATGGTCTCCTTTTAAAGATTCTAATAACTCTTTATCAATACCGGATATGTAGCGTGGATTTATTATTGTCGGTTCAAAGTTTAATGTTTCAGATATTTTTTTTGCTACTTCTTGAGCTAAACCAAAGAAATTACCTAATCCGATTAGTGCTACTTTAATTCCTTTTTGTGTAACTTTAAATTTGTTGATTTTTGAATAATCAGTTTTATCCTCAATGCCGGTAGAAATCAGATTTACATTCGGAACTCTGATTGCAACGGGATATTCTTTTTGTTCAACCGCCCAATTTAACATTGCCAAGTGTTCTTCTTTTGTTGTCGGAGCAAGATAAACCATGTTTGGAATATTAGAAATTAATGACATATCAAAGGTGCATAAATGAGTTGCATCGGCACCGGATATTCCGCCCCAATAAACAAGCATTGTCATAGGGGATTTGTTCAAACACCAGTCTTGTAACATTTGGTCATAAGTTCTTTGGACGAATGAACTCATAACTGTAAATACCGGCTTAGCCCCTGACTTTGCCAGTGCAGAACAATACGCAATAGCGTGTTCTTCTGCAATACCGACATCAGTATATTGTTTGCCTAATTCTGCTCTGATTGTAGAGTTAAATCCAAAAACACCTGGTGTTCCTGCGTTAACAACAATAAAATCAGAATCTTGTTTAGCTTTGTTTCTTATAAAATCAGATGTTATAGATGTGTATGTCTCAACCGAAGTGTTTGTGGCGGGTTGTGCATCCAGAGCTCCCGGTAGAATCCAGTGAAAGGCTTCTTTGTTATCTTCAGCTTGTTTCAAACCTTTTCCTTTTTGAGTTACTATATGAACAACAATCGGATGATTAATATCTTTAATTTTTTCAAAAGTTTTTATTAATTTTTCAATATTATTACCATCTTTTAAGAATATGTAGTCGAGTCCCCAAGCTTTGAAGAAATTGTTTTCCGCTTGACCTTCTGTTTCTCTTAATAATTTAAGATTTGAGTATAATCCGCCATGATTTTCAGCAATAGACATATCGTTATCGTTAACTATAATGATAAAGTTTGAATCTAAAGTCGCGGCGTTATCTAAGCCTTCTAACGCTTCACCACCGCTAAGCGATCCATCTCCAATAAGGGCTATTACGTTATGATGTTCTCCTTTTAAGTCCCTGGCTTTAGCGACACCGCACGCTAAACTTATGGAAGTAGAAGTATGACCTATTTGGAATAGGTCGTGTTCACTTTCTGAAGGTGCGGTAAATCCTGTGTATTTGTAATAATCTTTTTCATTAATAAATCCGTCTTTTCTACCTGTTAAAATTTTATGAGTATAACATTGATGCGCTACATCATAAATAATTTTATCTTTAGGAGAATTGAAAACATAATGCATTGCAATAGTTGCATCTACTATTCCTAAATTCGGGCCCATGTGTCCGCCTGTAGTATTAACTTTTTTTATAATTAGTTCTCTTATTTCTTGAGCTAAATCATTTAATTCATCAATACTTAGTTGTTTTACATCATTAGGTGAATTTACTTTATCTAAAATCATGTTTTTCTCCTTTGTTTATACATGGATTATATAAAAAACATCTTTTTTTAACAAATGTTAACAATTAAGGCAATTCCTAATTGGATAGGAACTTTATATATATAGTAAGTAATATAAGGGAATATTTATGGGGATATTTTCAACATCTGCCGAAGTTATAAAAAACAAAAACAATTTTAAACTTTGGGAAGAAAAGCAAAGATTAGAACAAGCTAAACGAGAAAAATTAAATTCGAGTAGTGAATATTCAGAAGAAGAATTAGAAAAAGCTCGTGCGCTTGGTGAAAACATTATCGGTGCAATTGATGTCATGGATAATCATTCAGAATCAGTTGCAGAAAATGTTGAAACAGCAACAGAACCGTTAGTGTTTTTAGCACCTTTGCTTGGTGGCGGACTATCCGCAATAGCTTCTTTTAAATTTTTAATAAATCCGGCAGCTAAAAAAATTGATGAAATTAGAAGAGCTGAATTAAGCACAGATTCCGCAAAAGAATTATATAATAAGATAAAAACTTCTTTAGATAAAGACGTTCGCAATTTTAGTTTAATATCCAAAAGTGATGTTAAAAAAATCAAAGATCCTACACTAAGAAAGCAAGCAGAAAATTTTTATAAGAATTTAAGTAAAAAAACCTCAATTTATAAAAAAAGTTATTGGGCTGCCGGTGCGTTATTTATAGGATCAATACTAGCATCTTTTATGGGATCGATTATTGCTGCAACAAAATTACAGGTAAACAGTTCCAAAGTTGCAAGATTCCAAGCTCGTAAACAACTTGAAGATCCAAAATATTTTGTTAATTACACTCCTGAGCAAATAGCTCAAGCAAAAGCTGATCTGGAGGAAGCTAAAAATTTAGAAAAACAGCAAAAAGGTTTATTTAAAAAAAGACATAAAGGTGAAAAATCAAAATTAAAACAAGGTCTTTGGGGAAGCTTAATTGGACTTATTCGTGATAATAAAGCTTATAGAGTTGCTAAAAAACAAGATAATGATGAATCCAAAATAGTTACAAGAGAATTGTCTTCAAAAGAATTAATTCAAGCAGAAAAAGATAAAGAGGTTATTCAAAGAGTTGTTCGCGTAATTAATAATGAAGCAGAAAAAAATTCTGAAAACATGGAAACTGCAGCTAATGTATTAATCGGTGGAACTCCGTTTTTAGGTGTTGCAGTTGGTTCTATAACTTCATGGATATTAAATAAAACCGGTATTGTTGATAAAGCTGTCAATAAATCAATTGATAAAAATGCTTCTCAAATGACAAAAGAGTTCTTAAATAAATACAAAGAAGTTTTAAAGAAAGATTCTCCAAAAGGCATTATAAACAAACTCAAACATTTCATCGAAAAACAAGGATATTATTTTAGTTACGTAGGCTCAATGATTACAGATTTAGAATTGAGTCAGCCAATCGAAAATGGAATTAGGAAGCCGGTCAAACCTTCTGATTACTTTAAACGTGGTGCAACTGCTGTTATGACATCCGCAAAAGCTAGAAATCGAATATTTTCTATTGCAGGTGGTATAATGACGGGATTAGCTGGATTAATTATCGGCTTAAAACTTCAAAAATCTGCAGCTCGTGCAGGTCGTTATACTGCAAAACGTGATTTAGAAAAAGATCCTAGAAACTTTATCGGATATACACAAGATGAATATAATGAAGTTCAAGATGTAAAACCGGTGAAAAAAGAATCCAGGTTCAAGGAAGTTACATTATTTATACCTAGAGTATTAAAACAGTATTTTGCATATAACAAATATAAAAAACATGAATTCAAAGAAAAACAAGAATTAAGAAAATATTTAAATAATCAAGAAGTTAGTGAACAACAACTTCTTGAAGCTCAAAACTTGCAAAGAAAAGTCTTTAATACATTTGAAAAAGTTGATGATAATTCTCAAAAATATTCTGAATCAATGGAAGCAGCTATTGAAATAGCACAACCATTTGTAGTCTTCGGTGGTTATTTAGCAGCTGTAACACCATTTGTATTAGGAGCTTTAGGATTATATAAGGCGAAAGAAAATCCGGCGAAGGTTATTGAAAAACTGACAGGTTGGTTAAAAAATAGTTCTAAAATAACAAATTCTAAACTGGTAAAAAAATACTTAGAAGGCGTTTCAAATAATGTTGCGCCTGTTACTTCATATATTAATGTTGAGCACAAACCTTTAGCTCATTTACTTCAAGGAGTAGATTTACATAAAGATGCAAAGCTTGATATTGTAAAGAAATTAATTAAAAACTTCAAATTATCACCTGAAGAATTAAGGAAATTACCTCCGAACGAAATCGAAAATAGTATAAGACAGTTTTATTATTCATTAAAAAATATTAAAATTGGTGAAAAATCATTAATTCAATTTTTAGAAATGGATAAATATTTAGAAAAAATATTAT
>JAFQNY010000027.1 GCA_017395765.1 bacterium | reverse complement strand
TCTTCATCAGCTATAATAAGCCCATTATCCAAACAGTATTGGATTGGTAATTTCCCTAATCTTGCTTGCAACTTAACATAAGCTTCTTTGGGATACTTAACGAGTTTCTTTCTTGTATTTTTAGAGAAATTTTCTAAAAACTCTTTATTTATGGGATTTGTAGCGTCAATCGTTCCGTCATCATTTAAAATTATATGCCCTTTTTTAATATGCCAAACAACAGTATGAGCATCAACACCTAACAACATAGCAAAATGTTTTTTCTTTAGTCTTGTTTGAGAAAAAGTTTTTGACTCATTATATTCTGAAACAAATTTCTTATTTACAGGATTTTCCGGATCTATGCTTCTTCCGACCAACTCTACTTGTTGTGATTCTACAGCACTATTCATTCTTTCTCTGGAAACATGATACATTCTCATAAACTCAGATAAACTGACCAACGCTCCAATAACTAACGGAGATTTTTGCTGCGCTCGTTTTATCGCTTGCGGTGATAATTTTTGAAAAGTTAAAAAGCTCTGTGTAGAATCCTTATCGGATTGCTTAAAACCTCCCGGTTTTATAAAAAAAGTCGGTTGAATATGCATATTTACTCCGGTTTAAAACGTAACTTTATAATTAAAAAACTTCTAAAAAAAATTTTTGTCCTTGATTAAGTAAAGATTTGTAAATCTTTTATTAGAAAAAAGCAATTTAAACATGAAAAATTACTTTATATAAGTGGAACAGTGTGTATTTATTATTTCTTAAAAAGGAGTAAATGTATGAGTAGTATTAATGATGTAAATTTAGGAGTAATGCATCAGGGCTTCATAGCTCCGCCCAAACAACCCGTAACAAGGGCCGATATTTTTCGACAAAGACAAGAAGAAGCAGCCATCATTGCAAAAGCTAAAAAACCCGAAGAAAGAACCCTTGGTGACTATATTACTTTAGCCGATTATTATATGAACAAAATAATGAATGTTCCGGTAACTTATTTAGATAACTCTCATATTAATTATATGGGCTAAATATCAGGAAAGTTTTGATTTTATCATCTGAGCTGCCGTGTGAATAATATCAACACTTGTAGAAAAAGGTGGAGCATAAGTAAAGTCAACATCTAACAAGTCTTCAACAGTGATTCTATGATGTAATCCCATTGAGATGTTATTAACTTTCTTATCTGCATCACCGCAACCGATGGCTTGTGCTCCCAATATTCGATGAGATCTTCTGTCAGCAATGAGTTTTAAGGTTATGTTCTGCACTTCCGGCATATAACCGGCCTTATCCTTTTTAGTTACAATTACGTTTACGGTATCATAACCTAATGATTGTGCTACTTTCTCAGAAAGCCCCGTCATTGAAATATTCAAATCTAAAAATCTGGTCACCGCAGAACTTAAAATTCCTTCGAAATCTTCACTGCCACCACACAAATTTACAGCCGCAACCCGTCCTTCCTTATTTGCGGTTGAACCAAGTGGTACCCAAACTGGGGTATTAGAAACTATATTTATTTTTTCGGCACAATCGCCACAGGCATAAACATCCTTAACACTGGTTTCCATTCGACTGTTAACTTTTATTGCACCTGTAGTTCCAAGTTTTATTCCGGCATCAACCGCAATATCGACAACAGGTTTTACTCCTGCAGAAATAACAACCATATCCGCAGGATAAACCTGTCCGCTTGAAGTTCTGACAGAGGAAACATTACCTTCTCCGATAAATTCAGAAACAGTATCATTGGTTATCAAGCTAACCAGATTGTTGGAGTTTTCTAAAATATAAGCTTGTATTAGCGCAGAAATATCTTCATCAAAAACAGACAATATATAAGGATTTTTTTCAATTAAATAGACCTTTTTATTATTTTTAATAAATGCTTCTAATAATTCAATCCCTATATAACCTCCGCCTATCAAAGTTATTGAATCCGAATTTTGCATTGCATTTTTTATTAAAACGCCATCCTCAAGAGTTCTGAGCGTAAATATATTATTCAAAGATATTTCGGGATAATTTTTTAAGTTGGGAGCGGCACCGGTTGCAATTACCAACTTATCATAACTGTCAGTTTTAATAGTTTCTGTTTTTAAATCCTGAATAACAATCTTTTTTTCTTCAGGCAAAATTTTTATAACACGATTAAACAAATGAATATGTATGTTACTTTTTTCAAACTCTTCTACAGAACGTATAACAAGTTTTTGCCAATTTTCGAAATTTCCCTGAATATAGTAAGGTAGTCCACACGCTGAGTACGAAACATGTGAATCATCAGTATAAATATCAATTTGGGCTTCAGGTAACAATCTTCTTGATTTAGCTGCAGCCTTAGCCCCTGCGGCTACACCACCTATTATAACGATTTTCATAATAGGATTTTGACCCAAGTTAAAAAAGTTTTCTATTAGTCTTATTTCCTAATCAAAAGTGTAATGTCATTAAAGACAACAAACAACATTAACACTATCAATAATGAGAAAAATATTGAAGAGATTTTTTCTATTATTTTTTCATCCAAAGGTTTACCAATAATTTTTTCTATTAGTAAAAACATCAAATGACCGCCGTCAAGAGCCGGAATCGGTAAGATATTAAGAATAGCCAAGTTCATTGAAATCAAAGCGGCTAATAATATTCCCGCAGATTTTCCCTTCTTCTCAATCATATCCCCGCCAATTTTTGTTATAGCAACAACACCGTGCATATCTCGCATAGGAATATTACCGGTAAATAATTGAC
>JAFQNY010000026.1 GCA_017395765.1 bacterium | reverse complement strand
CTCCCGCGAACACGCGTACGCAACCTCGTCAAATGTGGAATACCGCAATGGCGTGCACACCAATGGGGCAATGCGAGCAAGGGATATTGGGCAGTGGCAATCCTAAATTTGGACTTTTTAAAATACCTTTGTGTTTAAGTCCTATGATTGCAGAACCGACTTTATTCACGTTTGCTGAACTAATATCAACACAACCGTTCTGAACAACGAAGTCGCCAATATAACCACCGTTTCCGACAACTGCAACTGTTTCGCCTTCCAAGTGTTCAAGGCCGGAAAACTTTGTTGCAGAAATATACCATTGAGAAGTATAATTGCTTGTAGGTTGAAGAAGGACGTTCACTTTTACTGTTGATGTATCAACAAATTCTGTGATGTCTAAAATGCCATATTCACGGCCGGTTATAGTTTTAAACCATATTCTTTTTCCAACGTCTGTAAGTGCAAATACTTCTTCTTCACATTTAAGCGTATCGCCTTGAAGTTGAATCATACTTTTGTGAAGTCCGGAATATTTCATTGAACAATCAAGATAATTGCAATCTCTCAATTCTTCTGCAATCTTTCTGTAAAAAGCGTAATTATCTTCTTTTTTTATTTTGATAACATCAGCTTCTGTTGCATCTTCCGGACTTTCTGAAACGAAGTCTTCAAAGCGTGAAAATTCAACTGTTTCTGTTAATCTTTCAAGATAATATCTTGTAACGCCGTTTATGGTTCTTTTGATATTTGCAAATAAATCAAAATCACCGTCCGGTCTTGTTACTGTGCATATATCAATAAATTCACCTTTTGTTATGAACTCCGACCAACTGTTTACTGCTTCATCATTTGAAAAACAGATTGATAAAAGTCTTGTTCCACATAATGCGAATATAAGGCCAAACCTGTCAAACTTGTTTGCAAGTTTTTTGATTCCACCTTTTGTGATTTCATAATTTCCTTTTGAAAGATTTGTTGCTTTGAATTGTTCAAGAAGAACATCATATTCAAACATATACAATAATCTTTTGTTGCTTGAAACAAAGAAAACAAAGTTATCTTTGTGAACCGGCTTAACTTTTGATACACCATCACGACAAGAAAGTTTTGCTGAAATATCTGTCGGAGTTATGGCCGTTGAAACGCTTCCACCGTTTACTGTTAAAATTCCTTCTGCCGTTCCGACAAGCAAAGAGTTTACACCGGAAACAAGCCATAACGCTTTTGAATTAGCTTCTGCCAAGTCGAATTGATAACCGTCATTTGTATTTTCACCGGTTGTTATATCGTTATAATTTCCACCTTTTGAACCATACAAATATGTTGGATATTTAGAAGAAGAACATCTGTTAAGCCTATTTTCATAGAACGCACAACTGCAAGGAAATCCGTGTGCATCTGTTTCAGAAGTGCTTGATAAACTCTTTGTTCCGGAATTGGTGAAAGTTGTATCAAGCAATTCAAACTTGTTGCTTGCTGTTCTTTTTAATTGTTTTTCCGGATATTTTCCGTCATTGTGTGTAATGTAAAGAACATCACAGTTTTGTGTCATACAAAGATTGAAAACTTCTGTTCCGTATGGGTGAATAAGTGTGAGAGGATTTCCGGAATCGTCCAACACTCTTACAAGTTCATTGTTTGCATTGTATGACCAAAATTCTATATATTGTATTCTGAAAACTAATAAATACGCTTGTTCTTGCGAAAACTTAAATTCATAAAGAGCTGAATTTCCGATTTCGTCAAGGAACTCAAAGCCGGTTCTATAATAACAATCGCCTTTGATAGTGTGGAAAAAATTGCGTGATATTTCGTGTCCGTTCTGAAATAATGGTAAGTCGAAACGGCTTTTGACATCACGGTCAATTTGTCCGGAAGAAAAATTATTTTTAGGTATTGAAGTTCTCATTGATTGTTTTCCTTTTTACTGTGCAGGATAATTCGCGTTGTAATTTTCTGCATAAATTTTTGATTGACGATAACGAGGTTTGTTAATAACTACGATTCTGTTATCACGTCCATATTTTGTTGAACATTCGTTGTATTTTTGTTGTGCAAGCTGTTTTATATAATTAGCTTTTTCAACGTCTTCTGTTAAAGGTAAGCAAATTTTTTCTGCTAATCTTAACGCCAATAAGTCGCAGAACTCTGCATCATATTTTGTTACGTCTTTCACGTCAGCAATATATCTGATAGAAATATGTTTTTCGTGTGAATTGGTAAAGAAATAATCGCCTTCAATCTGATAATATTCATCTGCCAACGGATTGCCTAAATTCAGAACTTGAAGCAAGTCAGAAGGTAATGCAAACGCCCTGTCATAACCATAAACTTTTTCGTAGTTTGTTGTTTCTGCCAAAGTTGCACGTTTGATTGAAAAAGTTGCGTTCATATTCATAAGCAATGCTTTTCTTACGTTGTCATACCAAGCTAAACATTTTTTGCTTTCTTTTGTTTCTTCGTCCATTGATGTTATATTTCTGCAATTGCAATAATCAAGTGCCATATTGCATATGTCTTTTTCTGATGTAATCATTTCGTTTTCCCTTTTTTGTGCGAAAAAAAGCAGACCTGCAACTTAATGCAAGCCTGCTTTTCAATTGTTACTACATTGTAGAAGTTAAGATGATAACTTTTGAACCTTGAAGTCTAACAGCTTTCACCCACATATCAATTGTAACTTCCCAAGAGTTTACGTGTTTAGCTGAACGTTCGCAATCTAAACGGCCAACTTCAACTGCGAACGCAATTGATTTTGGAGCCATTAAGACGTTAGAACGAACACCGTCTTCTGATTCCGGAAGAATTGGTAATTCAACAGCAGTTCCACCTTGAGTGTTACCGGCAAAAGTTACAACGTTGAAACCTGATGCGTTTGTGATCGTTCCTCTATCAACAACGTTTTGATTAGAGTATAACGCGTTCATATACTTGTCATCATTTCTTAAATCTTCTTCTTCAGAAGCTGAAATTGCAAGTGTAACGCCTGCTGTTTCAATGTAGTTGTTTTTGAAAGTTGTGATAGCTGGTGAAATTACAGATGCGTAATCAAATTTTGATGTTCCGGCAATTGTAATAACACCGTCTTGTTCAGCAGTTAAAGTTGTTCCTGCTTCGTTTGGTGCTCCGACAACAACATCACCTGTCGCAGCGTTGATGATACATTTGTCAGTTAATCTGTTTTTAGCTTCTTTCAAGTTTAAGAACAAGTCAGAAGTTGGGTCAGTAATCAACTGAACAGCTCTGTCATAAGAATCAACAAGATAAGTTCCTGTGAATCTTTCTGCAACAGATTTTCTGTTGTCGTTTCTGATTGTCAAGTATTGTTTTTCAGGGTTACGACCAGTTACTTTTACAAGGTCATTTCCTTCAATACGTGAGATGTTTGAAATACCTTTGATGTCCATATGTTTAATAGCAGGACAATTCAAAAGTTTTGTGTCTTTGTTCGAAGCTAATCTTTCAAAGTTTTTTTCAAAAAGAAGCAACGAAGCGTGGTCTAAATTTGGACTTCCAATGATAGGCATTTTTCCTTTTCCTTTCGTGTTTTGCGATTGCAACACAACGAAAGACTTTTTCTGAAATGTTGCAATCTGTGTGTAATACTGCTTACTTTTTTCAGAAATTGCCTGATAATTCAGATTCTCTTTGAAAGTAAAATTTTTGTTGATTCAAGAGTGCTTACGCTTGTTCAATCCTCAACGATTTTGCGTTGTTACGCGTTTTTGGTTAAGTCGTCAGAAGAAGGGAAACCGTTGTTCTTATCGCCGTCTTTCTGACCGTCATCAGTTTTATTTCCTGTTACGGCAAGAACTCCTTCTGCTACTGCTTGACCTGCTTGTTGAATATAATCTGCAAGTGTTTTCTTTTTGACAACGGCTACTTTGCCAATAAAGTTATCAACAACTTGAACAGGTATTTTCAACGTGTTATCGAATTTAATTGTTCCGTCGTCTTGTTTTTTAAAGAACTCATTTTGAAGCATTTCTTCTGTTGTCTTCATAGGAACTTTTAAAACTTTTTTCAAATAGATTTGTGATGCTTTTGCTCTTAAATCAGTGATTGAGGTTGTAGAAGGTAGAGGAACTTCGTATAAGTCATACATACAAGCAAGTTCTTGTATTTCGTATTCGCTTAACTCATTGATGTTCTTTCCTTCAAGTCTGAACTTGTCATCAACTTTCTGACAATCCGTAATCAACCACTGTTTGATTTTTGATAATAACGGATTCTTTTTATCCTTTTTAATCAATAAAGGTAAGAATCTGCGTAAGATGTGAGTTCCTGCACCACCTTCACGAAATCTTGATAAAGTAATATCGTAATTAAAACTTGTGTAATCTTTGCCTGAACCTTTGTCGGTTTCATAAATACCTTCAACGGTATATTTGTATGTTGCCATTTTGTTTTCCTTTCGTGTTTGTTATACTTTTAACTATTGAAAATTTCTCTCATTTGTTTAACGATTGCTTCTCTATCGCCAACTTTCTGATGAGGATTGTTGTCTAATTCAATCAGCTTGTTGTAAAGTCTGTCATATTCTGCGTTCTTATCAGCTTCTGACATTCTTAATTTGGCCGGATTGCTTGAATTTGTTGTTCCTTCTTTATATCCGTATTTGCTGACTAAACCGTTTGCGACTTTATAAAACATTTCGATAGTGTAATTCGGTGCAGTTTTCTGCAAGAATTGTTGGTCTTCTTCCGGTAAGAACTCTTTCAAAAGTCCTTCAACTGTTTTTCTTTGTTCTGTGTTTCCTTTGAACATTGTGCTGATAGATGTTTCAAGTTCTTCTGCATCTGTGTATTTTTGGAACTCTTGAATTTCAAAATCAGTGTATGCTTTTAAAAGTCCTTGACCTTGTTCTTTTGAAAGGCCTAATTCTTTGAATTGTTCACCGAAGAATCCTAATGCTTCTTCCGGATATTCATATTGAAGATTTCCGTCAGCATCTTTCAAGATGTCGTTCAATGAATAATCTTCAACTGATGCCGGAATTTGACTATCCGGTGCAATTTGTTTTGTTAAAATTTCTTTGATTTCTTCGTAGTTGTCTAAACTTTTTAAATCTGTTGTTTTTAAATAGTCTTCAACCTTTTTTCCGATAAGTGTTTGTGAATTGTCATAACTTCTGAAAAGTTCTGATTTCAATTCATCACCGGATTTTCCGTCAAAGAATTTTGTCCAACCTCTTTCTTTGTATTCGTCCGGAATAGAAAAATCAGAAGATTGTGTTCCTTGATTTTGAGAACCGGAATCTGAACCTTGAATGTTTTGTTGCGTGTTGTCAAATTCTTGTCCGTTGTCTTGTCCTGTTTCCATTTTTTCGTTTTCTCCTTTATTCTTTTGAATCTATATCGTTATAGATTTCGATACGTGCAAGAACGTTTGGTGGTATTATGTTTCTAACTATTGACCAATAATCACGTCTTGCTTTTTTGTAGATAAGAACCTCATTGTTGATGTTGCAATCTTGTTCTGCCCAACCGGATATTTCATACAAGAATTTCAAAAGATACTGACCGTTTTTTGTTTCTGCAATTTCTTTGCAAGCAAGTTTTAAGTTTTCAGTTCTTTGTTCGTTCTGCTGTTCGGCTTTGCGTTGTTGTTCAAGAATTTCATCAACTCTGCTTTTACGCTGTTCCATTTGCAATTGCACCGTCCTTTCCTGCTGATGCCATATTTTTGGCCATTTGTGATTGAGCAATCATATTTTGTATTTCTGCTTGTTTTGCTTGTGCATCTTCAATTTTCTTGATTATGTTGTCGTAATCGTGTTTGTTTTTGATTAGCTTATCGTTTACAAGGTTTGATACAGATTTCAATAAATCAAGAAATTCATAGCCGTTTATCGCGTGTGCAACTTCCGGTTTAAGATTTAGAATTGCACTTAAATACTGTAAGAATCTGCCGATTGCTTCGTATATTTCTGCATTGCATAATTTTTCTAATTCACCATTGAATTTAAGCGAATACCACATTTTGTTGTCTTTCATTGCATTAACAACGACTTCCGGAATATAATCACCGGTTGCAATAAGTTGTTGTTTGTATGCAAGTTGTTCTTCTGTTTCTTCCGGCATTGCTTGAATTTCTTCTTGTGTGAATCCGAAAAGATTGCAATTTTGAATAATTGAAATTGCTCTATGACAAGTTGGTTCAATACATTCTGTTTTTTGTTGGCTTAACAGTCCGTTGATTGCTTTACCTCTGATTGACATTCTGTAAGACGATTCTGTTGCTGTCATTTCTGTTTGATTGTTAAAATCAAGCAATTGGTCAATCTTAAACATATTGATAATTGTTTTTTGCAATTGAGGAATTAAGAAATTCACAACTGCTGAAATATCACCTGCTTGTGAAATAGGGAAAATAGGTTGGTTTGAAGTATTTGCAGATTGAGGATTGAAAACTGTTACTGAATTAGCAGAACGGTTGAGAACGTTTCCTGCAACAAGTGAACCGGAAATAATCCCCAAAGGTGCATCAGTTGTTTTTTCAATATTATCAACTGTGTTTCCTGCAATATGGTTGAGCATCTTAACTGATGAAATTGCGAGTGTTCCTGCTGATTCACCATATACTTGATTGTTTACGCGAATCTGACGACACATTGAAATAGGCATTTTGTCAAAGTAATCAACCTTGAAAATCTTATTGGAAGAATTATCAAGAAACCAATAGCCTTTATACTTCGCACCGTTCTTTCCTCTTGTTTCCATTGTATAACTTGAATTAGGTAATATACCGAAAACCAATTTAAACTTCTGATTAAATTTATTTGCTTCGTATGCTTCTTTGATTTCGTCCGGTAGCTGTTCAACAAGTTCTTTGTTTAGTTGGCCGTTTGTGTAACAAAATTCTTCAATGATTTGATTCAAACGCCAATGATAAACCGTATAGACAACATCAATTTTGTTGTTTGCACCTTCGTCAATTGCTGTGTTCCATACGCCAAAAGGTTTAAAAGTTAAACAACATTCAGATTGTTTGTTTTCAAACTCTTTTGATTTGAATGTTCCGATTCCTGATGTTCCGAAGCTGAATTGTTCATAACAGTATGATTTTAAAACTGAATGAAATCCTGCATCAGTAGCGTTCATTTGTTCAAGAAAAACTTCTGTTGCTTTTTTATAGAACTTCGATAAATCAGAACCTTGTGCTTTGTCTTTGATGTATTTTGAAGGTTCAAGTGTAACTGCGTTTAAATTCCAAAGAATCCCTGCAAGATAATCGCCTGCTTGATTGACAGAAATAAACGCTGTTGGGTCATTTATGAAAATATCTTTTTGTTCGGAAGGTTGTTTAGTATCTTCAAATTCTGAATTGACTTCATTTGTAATTGATACATAATCTCTGATTTCACGCCAACGTGGCATATATCGAGTTCTTTCTTGTTTTAAGTCTTTAAATCTTTCGATCACTAAACTTTGTTCTTTATCTGTAATATTCATTTTAAAATCCTCTATTCTGCATAAAGGCTTAAATCACCTTTGTAATACACTTGAAATTTTTCATCTTCGTATTGTGAAGGCTTAAATCCTAACAAAGTAAGCCATTTAATAATTGTTTTATTTTGTTTGTCGCAACAATCCATAATCAATTTGTATTCTTTTGACCATTCATTTACTTGATTTCGTGCTTCTTTTAGGAATGTAATCAAATTTCCTTTGTGTAGATTTTCAGAAGTCAAAAGAAATATTCCTGCTGATTTTTCTGAAACTTCTATAAGTCCATAAAGTCCAACCGGTTCGCGTGTGCTTTTCAATCTGATAACAAAAATTTCTGATTCTCTTATTGCTTCAAAAGTTTGTGAAATATAACTTTCGCCATACTTCTTTTTGAGTTCTGCAACTGTATCTTTGTGTAATGTTTCAAGAACACGTTCAACTGTATTGATTGACTTATAATCAAGTTTGTTCAGAATTTCGCTATACATTAACCAAAAATCCTACGAACTGATTGACCTTGTTGTGCTGTTAGTTCTGCACCTTTGTTTCCACCTTCTGTTTCAAGAAGTCTTTGTTTCTTTGCAGTTGTTTCTTTCTTTTCTTCTGTTGCTTGTTCTGCTTGTTGCACAATGGTTTGTGTTTTTGGCTTTGAAAATACTCCCATTTTTATATTTCCTTTCAATAATTTTTGTAGTAAAAAAGCCGTCTTTCCGGCTGTCAGCACAAATTTTTTCAGCTTGACTTACTTGTTTTCAGACATTGGCTTAT
>JAFQNY010000025.1 GCA_017395765.1 bacterium | reverse complement strand
TTGCCTAATAGCGTATCAAGTCCAAGTGATTGGGTTGGGGTAACTTGGGGAAAAATTATATACTATCCAGAAGATTTGGAAAAAATGAAAAAAATGAATATTGATGAACGTTTGGCTTACAAGCGAAAACTTATAGAAGAACGAAAATTCAGATTAGAAGAACCTCCCAAATTAGATTAGTTAATTCTATTTCGACTAATCGATATATTCTTTAAACATTTAGTGCAAGACATTGCAGGTAATGTAACTAAGTGATATAATGCAAAGGAGGTTAAACAATGAAAGTAGCTCAAATCCGACCTACAGCACAAATAAAACAACCAATAATAAAGCGAATTAAAATTATGTAGCGTGCACTTTAATGCACGATGATAGCTTTATGGATGAGAGGTTGTGATTTTTTCTATTTCGTCAACTCGTTCTTTTAAAAATTTGATTGCTTCTTTGAAAGTTTTTAATTCATCATTCATTTGAGCTTCTTCTTCACAATAAGTTTCACAAGTTTTAAGGAAATTTTTGATTTCAGTAATTTTTTTACTAATTTTTTCCATATGTACACCTCTTATCTATTACCTTTTAGAACGTATTATACCATAAAAGTAACTATATAACACTTTAAGTAACCAGGTAGCGGTTAATTTTCTTAAAAAAACTTCATATAATTTATATATGGAAAAGAATTTAGAGACATTTTAGCACATAATTTGAAGGTGCAAAGAGTACGTCGCAATTTAACTCAAGAACAACTTGCGGAACTTGTTGAAGTTTCGACTAAGCATGTTACAAAAATAGAAAATTCAAAATCTACACCAAGTTCATATTTATTATTTAAATTTTCAAAAGCATTAAAGGTTTCTATGGATAAACTTGTGGAAAAGGATGTAGATTAGCAATAAGAAATTGAGTTTATCCTTTTTAAAAAACACCAAGTGTTTTGCAGGCTTCGTAAGCACAATTTTGTTGAGCTTCTTTTTTAGATCCGCCACGACCGATTGCGATAACTTTTCCTTGCCATTCAACTTCGACTTCAAAAACCGGTTTGTGCGCCGGTCCGATAATTCCGACAGTTCGATAAATTGGCAAAGTTTTATCAATACCTTGGGTGTATTGTTGGAGTAAATCTTTAGCGTTATATTTTTCAAAATGTTCGTCAATATCTTTAGCAAACGGCATTAAATATTCTTTAATAAAGTTTTCTATTTCTGTATATTTTTTATTCATATAATAAGCACCTAATAGTGCTTCTAAAGAACATGCCAAGTTGGATTCACGTTTTCTTCCGCCTTGTTTTTCTTCTGCAGGTCCGAGTTTTATAACTTTATCAAGTCCTATTTGAAAGGCTATTTTCGCTAGAATATTGTCTGATACAAGAATCGAACGAATTTTTGATAAATCCCCTTCCGGATAATCAGGATAAGTATTGTACAACAATTTAGAAGAAAAGAGCTTTAAAACGGAATCTCCAAAAAACTCAAGTCTTTCATAGCTTAATAAATCGTCCAGATTAAGTTCTTTTGTGTAAGAAGGGTGTGTTAAGGCTTTTTCTACCAGACTATAATCTTCTACTTTGCCAAAAATTTTTTCAAGCATTAAAACAACCCTTTGAATAAATCAGTAATTATATTAGTGTGTACAAAGTATTGTAAATAATAATAAACAACCGGAATAGTCATTATATAACTGTCTGTTCTGTCTAAGAACCCGCCGTGTCCTGGTAAAACATTGCTGGAGTCTTTAACTCCGGCATCACGCTTAATCATTGATTCACACAAATCGCCGATTTGAGCAAAAGATGCAATAAGAAGTCCAAGAATAACTGCGTGATACCAAGGAAGTCCGATTGCAAGACCTATTCCTAAAGAAAATACCATGCACATTGCAGTCCCGCCTAAAGCTCCTTCTATGGTTTTGTTAGGACTTATAACCGGTGCAAGTTTATTTTTGCCGTAGCGACAACCTACAAGGTAACAAAAAGTGTCTGTTACTAAAACCGCAAAAAGTATTAAAAGACAATATCCTGCACCTTGAGCGTGCGGAATCAGATTCATGAAAGATTCTGTTCCTGAGTTTCTTAAAAATAACAAATGTAGCGGAAACCATCCGCAGTATAAAAATCCGAAAAGAGTGGTTGCAACATTTGCAATATATGGTTGACGTCCTCTGAAAAGCACCCACATTAAGCACATTAATGCTGATAAGGTGAATGCTAAAGGTATTAAGTTGAAATAATTGAAATAGGCTAATACTGCAAAAAGAACACTGGAAGTGAACATTATTTTGAAACTTGGGAAAAATCCTTTGTGTCTTAAAATAATTGTGTATTCTTTACAAGCGTAATAAACAATTACCATAACTAAAGCTGTTAACCAAAGTCCTCCTGCAAGGATTGCAAACAATGCAGGAAGTCCGATTGCAAATGCTGTTATTACTCTTTTTGTGTCCATTATACGGTCATAACCTCTTTTTCTTTTTCTGAAACTAAAGAATCAATAATTCCAACATATTTATCAGTTAATTTTTGGATTTGGTCTTGATTATCTTTTACTGAATCTTCCGGAAGATTTTCTTCTTTTTCAATCTTTTTAAGAGAATCAACCATATCTCTTCTTACGTTTCTGATTGCAACTTTAGCATCTTCACCAAGTTTTTTAACGTCTTTTGCAGTTTCTCTTCTGCGTTCTTCTGTTAAAGGCGGGAAGTTTAGTCTGATACAAGTTCCGTCATTGTTTGGTGCAACACCCAATTCAGCTTTGATAAGAGCTTTTTCAATCTCTTTGATAATTGATTTGTCAAACGGTGTGATAACAAGAGTTGTTCCTTCACTAACTGTTACTTGTGACATTTGTCTAAGTTGTGTAGGCACACCGTAATACTCTACTAAAACTTTATCTAAAACTGCTGGATTAGCTCTGCCTGTACGAACAGATGCAAATTCTCTTTTCATCTGCCCAATAGCTTTTTCCATTTTTTCTTCTCCGAATAAATACATTTCTTCAAGAGCTTCTGACATAATTTTTCTCCTTTATATAACTATTAATTTACACTCACAAATGTTCCGACGTCTTCGCCGTCCATAATTTTAACAAGGCTTCCTTCCGCTTTGAAATCAAACACGTTTATAGGTATTTTGTTTTGCTTACATAGTGCGCAAGCAGAAGTATCCATAACTTTTAATTCTTTCTTGATAATATCATCGTATGAAATTCTGTCTAATTTTTTTGCATTCGGATTAACTCTAGGGTCATCGTCATAAACCCCGTCAACACCGTTTTTAGCCATAAGCATAATTTCAGCATTAATTTCAGATGCTCTTAAAGCTGAAGCCGTATCGGTTGTAAAGAATGGGTTGCCGGTTCCTGCCGCAAAAATAACAACTCTTCCTTTTTCTAAATGGCGAATTGCTCTGTGACGAACATAAGGTTCTGCGATTTGATTCATTGCAATGGCAGTTTGAACACGACATTCAACCTCGATTTTTTTCAAAGCACATTGTAAAACAACTGCGTTCATTACGGTTGCCAACATTCCGACATAATCTCCGGAAGCTTGGTCCATACCTAATTTTGCACTGTTTTTCATCCCTCTGAATATGTTTCCTCCACCTACTACAACAGCGATTTCAACGCCACGTTCATAGATTGAACGAATTTCGTTTGCTATCATCTCAACAGGCACGGGATCTATCCCGAATTGTTGTTCTCCAAGCAGTGCTTCACCACTAATTTTTAATAACACACGTTTATATTTATTACTAACCATCTGGATTACCTCTCTTTTATATTAATAGTATTAAAAAAAGGGGATAAAGTAAAGCGTTTTAGAAGACTTTTAAAACTCAAAATTTTTATTGAAGAATTTTTTCATGATATAATATCGTGGTATGGAATTATGAGGACGTTTTAATGTTAGGAAAATTCAACTATTTTGTTCAGGATTTAGAAACTTATATAATGTTTAGAATAAAAGAAACAGTGGCAAAAATAACTCCTGAATTAAAAGCCAAGAACAGAGCTCCGATATCATTAGCGATGGGTGCTCCGACATTAAAGCCTCCTAAATATGTTGTAGAAGCTCTTAAATCAGCTTTGGATGAAGACGGAGTTCATTTGTATTCAACACCTCGTGGGGAAAAATTCTTCTTGGATGCAGTTGCTCAGAGAATGAAGAATCGTTTCAATGTTGAGATTAATCCTGTTGATGAAATATTTTCTTTAATAGGTTCAAAAGAAGGTATTGCGAACCTTTTAAGAGCATTAATAAATCCTGAGAAAGAAGATTCTCAAAAAGATATAATTATGATACCCGATCCGGGTTACGCTTCGTATAAAGAGTTTATCAAAGTTTCAGGCGGGTTAGCTTATTCCGTGGAGTTGAATGCGGAAAATGATTATATGCCTGATATGGAAAAGGTTTTAGCGAAACTTGAAAATCAAGGTTTAGATCCTAAAAAAGTCAAGGCATTGATTATTAATTATCCAAACAATCCGCTTGGTGCTACTGCGACAAAAGAATATTTGGCATCTGTTGTGGAATTTTGTAAAAAACATAATATTTTATTGATTTCAGATGCTGCATACTCTGAATTGTATTTTAAACCTGAGCTTAAGCCGATTAGTATTTTTGAAATAGAAGGAGCTAAGGATATTTCAGTAGAATTTTACAGCTTTTCAAAACCATATGCTATGACAGGTTGGAGATTAGGCTGGATTTGCGGAAACAAAGATGTTGTTAAAATGTTTGGCAGAATGAAATCAACAATTGATAACGGTATTTTCAAGGCTATGCAAAAGGCTGCAGCTGAAATTTTGAACTCAAAAGAGGGTGAAGATTATATTGCATACGCAAATTCTGAATATAAAAAACGTCAGGATATATTAGTAAAAGGCTTAAAAGAATTAGGTTGGAAAGGGTTTAATGTTCCTGACACTACTTTTTACTTGTGGCTACCGATTCCGCCAAGGTATAAAACTTCATTAGAATTTACAAATGACTTGATGCATAAATCAGGGGTTGTTGCCGTACCGGGTGAAGCTTTCGGTAAATATGGCGAAGGATTTTTTAGAGTTTCTATAGTGTGTTCCGAATCGGAATTATATGAAATCATTCGTCGTATGAAAGAAGACGGTTTTACTTTTGAATAAAAAATAAAATTTATTTTTTATATAAAAAAGACGGAGAGTTTATTTTCTCCGTCTTTTTTAATGCAATTAAATTTCTTATACTTCTTTGAATACCAAAGTTGCATTGTGACCGCCAAAACCGAAAGAGTTTGAAAGTGCAGCAGCTACTTTTTTATCTCTTGATTTGTGTGGTACATAATCTAGGTTTGCAACGTGTTCGTCTTGGTTGTCAAGGTTGATTGTAGGAGCAACTTTGTTGTCTGTTATTGATTTAACACAAACAATAGCTTCCACAGCTCCTGTTGCGCCTAACATATGACCGTGCATAGATTTTGTTGAACTTACTAACAAGTTAGGATTTTGTTCTTTATCCCCAAATAATTGAGCAATAGCTTGAGATTCTGCAATATCTCCTAATCCTGTACTTGTTCCGTGTGGGTTAACATAATCTATATCAGCAGGTTTTAAGTTTGCATCAGCTAATGCTAATTCCATTGATTTTAAAGCACCTTTACCTTCAGGATCCGGAGCTACCATATCATGAGCATCTGCAGTTTGACCGTAACCAACGATTTCAGCGTAAATTTTAGCACCACGAGCTTTAGCATGTTCGTATTCTTCTAAAACAAGTACGCCTGCGCCTTCACCCATTACGAAACCATCTCTGTCTTTGTCGTAAGGTCTTGAAGCTTTTGTAGGCTCATCATTTCTCTTAGAAAGAGTTCTTGCTGCCGTAAAAGCACCGATACCAAGAGTTGTAACAGTAGCTTCACAACCGCCTGCAACCATAACATCAGCATCACCGTATTGGATAGTTCTGAATGCGTCACCGATTGAGTGAGAGCCGGTTGCACAAGCAGAAACTACAACTTTATTAACACCTTTATAGCCGTGTTTGATTGAAATATGACCTGATGCCATATCTACAATAAGCATCGGTACTGTAAATGGTGAACATTTAGTTGGTCCTTTTTCTATCATTGCAGTGTGGCTTTTTTCTGTTGTTTTAAATCCGCCGGCAGCAGATGAAACGATAACCCCGATTCTATACGGGTCAATATTTGCTTCATCAATACCTGAGTCTGCAATAGCTTCGTCTGCAGCAACCATAGCAAATTGACAGAATCTGTCCAATCTTTTTGCTAATTTAGGATCTATATAATTTTCAGGATTGAAATCTTCATTTTTAATCTCAGCAGCAATTGTTACCGTGTGTCCTTCCAAAGGCATGTTTTCAATTGTAGATACGCCGCTTTTACCTTCTAACAGAGAGTTCCAGAATTTATTAACTCCAATACCAACCGGAGTTACAGCTCCCATCCCTGTAATTACTACTCTTCTTTTTGTCATACTTATTTTCCTCATTTAATAAATGCCATTCTATGCTTGTTTCAGAATCTTGCCAACTTTCAGTTTCTAAATGGGTCTTGGTAGATCCTGAAACAAGTTTAGGGTGACAATCCTTTTATTGCTTTTTTACAAATAAGAGGGTGAAAATATATAATATATCCACCCTCTTAAATTAACAAACCTAATTATCCAAATTATGAGTGTGCTTCGATGTAGTTAACTGCATCTTGAACTGTTTGGATTTTTTCAGCTTCTTCATCAGGAATTTCGCAACCGAATTCTTCTTCGAAAGCCATT
>JAFQNY010000024.1 GCA_017395765.1 bacterium | reverse complement strand
AAAGACAGTTGCACAGTAGGACAATCACTATGTCCAACTATGAATGTAATACACTTTAACCATTTAGATTTAACAATACCCATTAACACACCTTTAACTGTTTTTATGTATGTTAAAATAAATTTTTTATGAAGTCTATATGTTTGTAATAAAAATTTACATAAAACTCTTGATGTTGTTCTTTTATTTCATATAATCGTTATGTTATGAGTATTATCCAAAAATCACAAAAAGCTTTAGAATATAATAAAATTTTATTAGAGTTAGCCAATTTTACTAAAACAGAACAATCTAAAAGAATTGCTTTGGAATTAACTCCTTTTTTAAAACGTGAAGATATTGAACTAAACTTACAATATACAAGAGAGGCAAAGTATATTATTGATTTCTGCTTTGATATTCCTATTGATAAAATTCAAAGTTTTTCAAGTTTAAAGGCTAAAAATGAATATTTTTTAGAAGAAGAGCTTGTTGATATAGCAAAAACTTTAAGAACTTTTCGTCTGGTAAAAAATTTTTTAAAAGAAAATTCTGAAATAAATTCGCTGCTCAATCAATTATCGATGTTAATTTATTCTAATAAGGATTTAGAAGATAGAATTTTTGAAACTTTTGATGAAAATTATATGGTAAAACCTACTGCATCTGCGGAATTAAAAGGCTTATATTCATCTTTAAAAGATACAGAAAGCTTATTAAAAGAAAAAGTTCGGGATTTAATGAATTCTCCTGAATTTCAGTCTCATTTGCAAGAAAATATTTATACCCATCGTGATGACAGAATTGTATTTCAAGTAAAAGCTTCTTCTAAAAGTAAAGTTGCCGGAATAGTTCATGACGTGTCTGCAACAAACAGAACTTTTTATATTGAACCCGCTCAAATTGTTCCTATAAATAATAAAATAAGAGAAGTTAAATCAAAAATTTATGCTGAAATTATAAGGATACTAACGCAATTCAGTAATGAAATTAAAAAAGAGATAAATGAATTAATAAATTCAGAATCAATAGTTGCAGAGATTGATTTTCATTTTGCAAAGGCAAGATATGCGATAAAAACTCAAGCAATTGAACCGGAAATTGCAACTGAAAAATTTGTAAAAATTGATTTAATGCGTCATCCGCTTTTGATTGACAGAATTGATAAGATTGTTGAAAACGATTTTGAAATTGGTAAAGATTATAAATCAATTATTATTACGGGATCAAATACCGGAGGTAAAACTGTTGCTTTAAAAACTGTCGGTTTGTTTATTTTAATGATGAAATCCGGAATGTTTTTACCTTGTGCAGAGGCTCATATTTATCCTTTTGAAAAGGTTTTAGCTGATGTTGGTGATGAGCAAAATATTTTGCAAAGTTTATCGACTTTTTCTTCTCATATGAAAAACATTATATCAATATTAAAGAATTCTAATTCTGAATCATTTGTTTTGATAGATGAACTTTGTGCCGGAACTGATCCGCAAGAAGGGGCTATTCTGGCAGAAGTTATACTTAAAGAACTTGTTAATAAAAATGCATTGTCTTTAATAACAACTCATTATGGAGAGCTAAAAACTTTAGAATATACTGATTCTAATTTTAAAAATGCCAGTGTTGAGTTTAATTCAGAAACTCTATCTCCTACATATAAACTTATTATCGGCATCCCCGGCTTAAGTAATGCTATTTCAATATCTGCTAACTTAGGCTTAGATGAGAATTTGATATGGGAAGCAAAACAATTAATGATAACTCATCGAGATACTTCTTCTGTTGCCGTAGAAAGATTGCAGGATACCCAACAGAAATTAGATAATAATTTGAAAGAAGCTGAAGTTTTAAATGCTGAAGCTGAAGAATTGAAATCTCATTACGAAAAAGAACTTTCTCAGCATAAAAAAGAAAAGAAAAAATCTTTGAAAATTATTAAAGATAAGTTTGAATCTCAAATAGAGAGCGCCAGAGATGAAATAAAAGCTGTTTTAAATGAATTACGACAAGAAAAATCTGAAAAAATTGCAAGACGCTCATATGCAAGGTTAGCAAAGTTAGAACAAAACTTTCATGAGGATTTAAACTCTTATCATGAACAAGAACAATATGAGGAACTTGATTGGTCTGGTATAAAAATTAATGATAAGGTTATGTTAAAAGAGCTCAATCAAGAAGTCGTTGTACTTTCATTGCCGGATAAAAGCGGGAATCTGTTTATTCAAATGGGAATGATTAAGACTAAGGTTAAACAGGATAGATTGGCGGTTTACGATAAAGAATTTGCTAAAAAAGTAACTTTACCTTCTTATCAAAAGGAAACATTCTCTTTAAAAAAATACGATATTTCAAATACATTAGATTTAAGAGGTCAAAGAGTCGAAGAAGCTTTAGATGAGTTGGAAGCTTATCTTGATAAAGCAAGTTTGGCAAATTTGTCGCCTGTTTATATTATTCACGGACATGGAACCGGTGCATTAAAGTCAGCAGTAAGAAGCTTTGTATCGACTTCTCCATATGTTGCCAAGTTCAGAGTTGGGGAAGATGCTGAGGGCGGTGACGGAGTTTGTGTAATTGATATAAAGTAGGATGTTTAAAATAAAAAAATAAGGAGATTTTGTTTATATATTCTCCCTATTTTTTTATTTGTAATTTATGATTTTATCTAGCAATCATTTGTTTTACTACGTAAAGAATTTTATTTTGGAAATGATTGTTTAAACCTGCATTCTTTAAATTTATGTAGGAAATTGATCCTTCGATACTATAGTTATTAAGTGCAGCTAAAAGCTCAGTAAATCGGATAGTTTTATTTGGCAGAGCTATTATTTCTTTAAATTCTTCTAAAGGTTTATTTGAGTTAGCGACTTTTTCTATAAATATTTTTAACGGATTATCTGCATTATCACCATCACGCTTGCTGATATCAATTAAAAGATTTTCTTTTTTTGCATTCTTGATAATACTTAATTCTCTATCGATATTTTCAATATTTTCTTTTAATTCTCTGATAGATTCATTCATTCGAATATAATTTTGAGCGTTTTGATGTAGCTCCATTGCGGCTCTGTATAATTTAAATTCACTTGATTCCATTTCATCTTTATTAGAATTTTTTCCAAATAAAAAAGAGTCGTCATATTGGTTTGACCAGTACTTATAAAGTGTATGTGCGGAACTAGCTTTATCAAAATTAACTTCTTTAGGAAGTTCGTATTTTATTTTATGTTCTTTAAGACTTAAGAGTCTGCCTAATTTTCTTTTGTACACTTCAAGAGATTCTTCTCTGTTCATTGGAGCTTCTTGAATAACGTTACGACGCATTTCTCCGTTGTGTACGTTTGCAGGATATTTATAGTAGCTTGTTGTGCCAAAAATATCTATGGATCTAGCGGGTTCTTTGCCGTTTATTTCCGTATAAAATTCATCGTTTGTCGGTAATGTTGATGAATATAAATCGATTTCTTTTTTTGGTGCTATATAGGGTTTTTGAGCATCATTTAATTCCCAACTGTAAGGTTTATATGTCATTTTCCAATTGCCGTTATTTTCTTTTGTTTTGTCTGTATAAAGACCTTTTGATGCTATTTGATTGTTTATCGCAAATATTTTCATTTTATTCTCCTTAACCTCTGATTCCGTATTTGATACAATGATTTTTTAGTTTGTCAAACATTGGTATCAAATCTGCTTTTGCAGTATCAAGTTTTTGACCTAAATCTTTTATATGCTTTTT
>JAFQNY010000023.1 GCA_017395765.1 bacterium | reverse complement strand
GTATTTTGGGCGCAAATGGGCGTTTTGTATAAAAATGAACTCACCACGCCCCGGTTTTGGACGTGGTGAGCAAAAACAGAAAATTTGTCGGTTATGGCAAGCCATAACTTTGTTAATTTTTTATTAGATGAACGATATTTTGAAACATGTTCTCTATGAATGTACTCATCTATCTGTGGCAAAAAACGCATTGCAGCAAGACTTTGAATTTCTTCGCCAATATTTATAGGTGATGTTGTTATTAAACCAAAATTATAACTGCCTTCACTCATAACAGCCCCTTCTTAAACTATTCTCTCCTCACATCAATAACTTGACCTGTCAAATCCGATAGTAAAGTTTTAATTGATGCTTCCGCAACTTTTTCCGGAGCTAAAAGACTTCCTTCCGGCTCTTGACCAAAAGCTTTATATCTCATTGGAGTTGCAGTTCTTTCCGGATTAATTACATTAATCCTTATATCATCACAATATAATTCTTCCGCCAAAGCTTGTGCCAAATTCACAATCCCCGCTTTCGTTGAAGAATATGTCGAATACATCGCCCTACCTCTTGTATAAGAACTTGATGCAAACAATAAAATACAACCTTTTGTTTCTTTTAAATAAGGAATAGAAGCTTTGGAAACATTAATTGAACCTAAATAATTAACATTAATATCACGCTCAATATCTTCGATATTTCTTTCTGTTAGTTTCCCCATTTTTAAAATACCGGCAGTATTTGCAATATAATCAATTTTTCCGGTTTCTTCATGAACTTTTTTCAAGAAATTTTCCACATCACTATATTTTGAAATATCACAACCGGTAGAAATTGATGAGACAAAAACCTTTGCTCCATATTCTTTTGCCATATCTGCAATACTTTCACCAATACCGCTTGTACCACCAAAAACAACGACAACTTTATCTTTTAATTCAGTAAAATCTTTTTCTTCAGAAAAAACATTACTTCTTATTTGAAAAAGCTTATCAGCCATGAAAATATCGCTCGGATAAGTAACTTTAATATTTTCAACATCACCTGCCACGACAAAAACATCCGCTAAATTATATTTAACAATCAAGCCACAGTCATCTGTAAATTTTTTATCTCCTTTAGACAATTCATGAGCTTTTTTAATCAAAGACAATTTAAAACATTGCGGAGTTTGTCCACGTCTGAGTTTTGAACGATCGGGAATAGTTGAAATAATATCTCTTTCATCAACCTCTATCACGGTATCTGTTGCAGGAATTGCAACATCAATAGCTGAATGTGTTTTTAAAGCTTCTATGCAATCAGAAATTATTTTTTGAGTTAAAAAAGGTCTTGCACAATCATGAATAAGCACATTCGCTTCTTTATCTTCAATAGAATTAATCCCTATAAAAGAACTGTCTTTTCTTGTTTCTCCGCCATTAAGAAGTCGAGTTACTTTTTTATATTTATTTTTTAACAATAGATTTTCTGCAGCATGTCTGTATTCCGGAGTAATAACAATTGAAATTTCATCAATCTGAGGGGCTTTTTCAAAAATTTCCACGGTATGTTCCAAAATTGTTTTACCTGCAATTTTTATAAATTGTTTTGGAATATCACTTCCATAACGGCTACCTGTTCCTGAAGCCAATATTATCGCATAATTTTTTATTGAATCAGTCATTTTATTTACCCTAATTTTTTTATTAATTCTTTCATTACATTTTTTTCTTCTTCAGAAAACTCTAAAAATGCACTATGCCCTAAACTTATCTTAGAAGGATATGCCATATAGTTTCCATACAACCTTTGAGTATAGTTTTCGGGTTTATTCATACAAGGAAATTCACGACCCTCAAACTCAATTGTTTTGAATGGGAAATACACATCATAATTTGTGAACCAATTATTCCAACCGTGATTGAAATCTAAACCCCAAACATATTGAGTTTTTGTTACATCTTCCGGTAATTTATTCACAAGAATTTCTTTTCTCAATTCACGGCATTTAACAATTTGTTCAGAAAAATCTTTAATATAATGGTCATTTTTATGAAATTCATCAGAAATCTTTTTGATTTTTTTTGTTTCCTCAATTTGTTCTTCCACAGACATTATCTCTCCGTAAGCATCAACCGGAAACAAATCTAAAAACAAATACGGATTTCTTTTATGACATACTTTTTTATATGTTTTAAAGTTTTTAATGTACAGTTCAGAATTAACCGTATTATTTGCTAAGACATCGGTGATTTTTTCAAAATCATCACGAAACATCCCTAAATCAATATCGTCATCCCAAGGGATAAAGCCTTTATGCCTTATCGCACCCAAAAGAGTTCCGCCATCCAACCAATAATGAATGTTGTTTTGTTTACATATTTTATCAAACTCAACAAGCATAGCTAAATTAGCAAGTTGAACTTCTCTGGTTTGACCCTCTGCCGGAGGTAATGTAGTTATATCAATATTATTTTTTTTATAATAATAGTAAGGGCTCTCTTTTCTCAACTTAAAAAATCTTCTCTTTGGAAATTTTAATTTAAATCCGAAAATGTATATAATATTCCTTTTTTCTGAATATTCTGAAACTGAAAATATTTTCTTTATAAAACCTAAACCCATTTATCCCTCATTTTTCTTAATTTTTAGTATTGGTAAAACCCCAAATAAAACAAATTTCTTAAAAAATCTTCCTTCATATATTTTTAGAAGCGGTGTTTTCCAATAATTGTTTATGTAATTCAACCGTTCCGGAAGTTTTATTTTGTTCAACATTGCAAACTCTTGTAACTCTTTGTATGCTACATCATGGTCATTGCGTTTCTTTTCAGTCATATTTGACTTAACTATAGAACCTCTTCTTTCAATATAATGATATTTTACATCAGGAACTGTAACAATTTTATTTGAATAAAAAATTGTCTGCATAGAAAAAGTAACGTCTTCAAAATTTCTGCCTGTAGGAAAAAGAATCTTTTTATCTTTTATCAAACTTGTTCTGCAAAGTTTATTCCAGACATAGAAAAACCTTTTTGTCTTATCTTGGCAAACTCTGTATTTATCCTCAACAGACTCTGCTACAACATTTCTTTTTATTTGCAAATTATATCTGTCATAATTTAATTTATGCTTTAAAATACTTGCAACAGACATATCCGCATCATTTTCTTTTGCAGAATTATAAAGTTTTTCAAAATAATCCAAATCAACCCAGTCATCAGAATCTACAAAACCTATATATTCACCGTTTGCAATTCTTATGCCGACATTTCTTGTTTCAGCAAGACCTTTATTTTCTTGATTTATAACTACAACTCTGTCAGAATATTTTTGAATAATTTCCGAAGTCTTATCAGTTGAGCCGTCATTAATTACAATAATTTCTATCTCTTTCATAGTTTGATTGACCAAAGAATTTAAGCAAGCTTCAATATACCCTTCAACATTGTAGGCAGGAACAATTACTGAAACTTTTATTACATTTTTTTCCATATCAACTCAACTTCTTTCCAACATCAACAACGATAACACGAAAGAAACTATTGAGCAAGAAAAAAGATTGAGTTTTTTTAGTTTATATTTACAAAAAATAAAATATTTTGAAGTATAATAAATCTATGAATATTTTACACGAATTTGATACAATAACAGCAATCGCAACACCTCTCGGAATGGGTGGTGTCGGAGTTATTAGAATTTCCGGAGAAAAAGCTTTTGAGATTATTGAAAAAATTTTTTCAAACCCTAATTTCGAACCACGAAAATTTAACCCCGGTTGGATAATTGATAACGGAAATAAGATAGACGAAACTCTCGTTTTACCTTTTTTTGCCCCTAATAGCTATACCGGCGAAGACGTAATTGAAATTCAATGCCACGGAGGAATAAATGTTGTCAAAAACATATTAAATCTTGTACTAAAAAACGGTGCAAGAATGGCAGAAAAAGGTGAATTTACAAAACGAGCCTTTTTAAACAAAAGAATCGATTTATCTCAAGCTGAAGCCGTTGCAGATTTGATTCACTCAAAAACCTCTGACTTCGCAAAAGTTTCCGTAAAAAACCTATCTGGTGTTTTAAGGGAAAAAGTTAATGATATCAGAAACGACGTTTTCGAAGTTCTTTCAAGAATCACTGCCGGCATTGATTTTCCGGAAGACGTTGCAGAACCGGAGTATTCATATTTAACAGAAAAATTTGAAAATATAATCAATCAAATAAATACGGTGCTATCAAATGCAAACACCTCAAACATTTTAAGACAAGGTATTTCGGTTGCTATTGTGGGAAAACCTAATGTCGGAAAATCGTCATTATTCAATGCACTCCTAAGCTTAGACAGAGCAATTGTTACGGATATTGCGGGTACAACAAGAGATGTTTTAAAAGAAACACTTGATTTAGGAATCCCCGTCACTTTGATAGACACAGCAGGTATTCGTGAAGAAGGGGACAACAAAGTTGAACAAATCGGAATCGAATATTCAAAACAATCACTAAACGAGGCTAATTTAGTTTTGTTCGTATATGACAGCTCTCAAGGTATGCAGAAAGAAGACGAAGAAATTTACAATTTGGTTAAAGATAAAAACCATATAGTAATCGCAAACAAAAGTGATCTATCCAAAGAACGACATACGGAAACAGTCTATCTATCAGCTTTAACAGGTGAAGGTATAAACGAATTAAAACAAACTTTAACAAGCAAAGTCTGCGATATTGAACCTGATAGCCTTGATTTTGTTACAAATTCTCGCCAACAAGCTTGTTTAAATCGAGCTAAAAGCTCAATTGAACAAGCTTTATTAGCCGCTCAAATAAGAGAACTTCAAGATTTAATTTCAATTGACGTAAAATCCGCAATCCTTGCACTGGATGAACTTACCGGAGAGTTAATAACCGATGAAATCTTGGATAATATTTTTGAACATTTTTGCATAGGAAAATAACCTTTATCTTATATCAGAAATCTCTGCCATCACGATACAGCAATTGTTTCAAGGGGATTGCCCTATAAAAAAGTTTATGGTAATATCGTAGTAAATCAGATAGTATATACACAGATAAAGGAGTATTTATGATTTCAGTAAACGATTTAAAAAACGGTTTAACTTTAGAATTGGATAACGGACTTTGGTCTGTAGTTGAGTTTTTACACGTAAAACCTGGTAAAGGAGCTGCGTTTGTAAGAACAAAACTTAAAAACGTTGAAACAGGAAACGTTCTTGAAAAAACATTCAGAGCCGGTGAAAAAGTTGCAAAAGCTATGCTTAACAGAAAAGAAATGCAATTCCTTTACAAAGCCGGTGAAGAGTTCGTTATGATGGATATGGAATCATATGAACAATTACAATTAACAAAAGACCAAGTAGGTGATGGTGTTAAATATCTTAAAGAAGATATGGTTGTGCAAGTATTAATGCACGATACAAAAATTATCGGTGTTGATATCCCTGCACACGTTGAATTAAAAGTTGTTGATACACCACCTGCTGAAAAAGGAAACACAGCTCAAGGCGGAACAAAACCTGCAACATTAGAAACAGGTGCTGTTGTTAACGTACCTTTCTTCGTATCAAACGACGATGTAATTCGTGTTGATACCAGAACTAACGAATACTTAGATAGAGTATAATCAGTGAACAAGATTATAGTGATCAAGTGACCAAGAGAGCTTGATTACTTGGTCACTTATTCACTTAGTCACTGATAAATAAGGAGTAATACAATGAAATTTGAAATAGATTATATAGAAAAACTGGCAAAAATTATTGCTGACAACGAATTGACAGAAATTTCTTTAGAAGATGGCGAACAAGCAATCACTATCAGAAAAGATTTGGCTGAAGTTGTTACAACAGCTGCTCCTGTAGCTGCAGCTCCAGCTCCTGTAGTTTGCCAAACAACAATTAACACACCCGCTGCTGAAGTAGAAGCTCCAAAAGGAAAAGCTATTACTTCTCCGATGGTAGGTACTTTCTACGCAGCTCCTTCTCCGGATGCAGAACCTTTCGTAGAAGTTGGTAAAACAATTTCTGAAGGTGATGTTGTTTGTATCGTAGAAGCAATGAAATTAATGAACGAAATTAAGGCAGAATGCTCAGGAAAAGTTACACAAATCTGTGTTAAAAACGGAGATCCTGTAGAATTCGGTCAAGTATTGATGTATGTAGAATAACAGCGAACAAGATTACAGTGATCAAGTGACCAAGAGTGCTTGATCACTTGGTTACTTATTCACTTGTTCACTGATGAGGTAATTATGTTTAAACGAGTATTAATAGCAAATAGAGGCGAAATCGCCGTTAGAGTTATCAGAGCTTGCAGAGAATTGGGAATCCCAACAGTTGCGGTATATTCTCAAGCAGATGCAAAATCTTTACATGTAAGATTAGCGACAGACGCATTTTGTATAGGACCTGCAGCAAGCGGAGACAGTTATCTGAACATTCCTGCTATTATTACAACAGCTATTATGACCGGTTGCGATGCTATTCACCCTGGTTATGGTTTTATGTCTGAAAGAGCTGATTTTGTGGATATTTGTGAACAACACAATATCAAATTTATCGGACCTTCAGCAGACTCAATGAGAAAAATGGGTGATAAAGCTACTGCAAGAAGAACAATGATAGAAAACGACGTTCCGGTAACACCAGGAACAGGAATTCTTGAAACAGTTGCACAAGCAAGAGAATTTGCTCACAAGGCAGGATATCCTATTATTCTTAAAGCTACTGCAGGCGGCGGCGGAAAAGGTATGAGAATAGTTCGCAATGACGATGAACTTGAATCAAACATGATACTTTGCCAACAAGAGGCACAAAAATTCTTTGGTAATCCTGGGGTTTATGCTGAAAAATTCTTAGAAAACCCTCGCCATATAGAAGTTCAAATTTTAGGTGACTCTTTCGGTAATGTTATTCACTTGGGCGAAAGAGATTGTTCAATACAAAGACGTCACCAAAAGTTATTAGAAGAGGCTCCGTCTCCGGCTATTGATGAAAAAACTCGTCAAGAAATGGGTGCGGCAGCGGTTCGTGCAGCTAAAGCCATTAATTATGAAGGCGCAGGAACTTGCGAATTTTTACTTGACCACGACGGCAAATGGTATTTTATGGAAATGAATACTCGTGTTCAAGTAGAACACTGTGTTACGGAAATGATTTCTCAAGTAGATATTGTTAGAGAACAAATTCTTGTTGCTTCCGGCGCAAAATTAAGCTATACCCAAGATGATATCAAACTTAAAGGTCACGCTATCGAATGCCGTATCAATGCAGAAGATTCTGAAAACGGATTTATGCCTTGTCCGGGAACTATCGATGCATATCTTGCACCGGGCGGATTCGGAGTAAGAGTTGATTCACACGTTTACGCAGGATATAAAATCCCGCCATATTATGATTCAATGATAGGAAAACTAATTTGTTGGGGTGAAACACGTAACGAAGCAAGACGCAGAATGTACCAAGCTTTGAAAGAATACGTTGTGTTAGGAATCAAAACTACAATTCCTTTCCACCAACAAATCGTTGAAGATGAAGTCTTTATTAGCGGGAAATTTAACACAGGATTCATTGAAGATTATTACAAAAGAATAGGTAAAGAATTTAAGTAAAACAAACAGAAAGGCATTCTATGAAAAAGATTATTGTATCAATGTTATTTTTGTTACCATTAACAGCATTGGCTGATGATTACGGAATGAGAGTGCCTGAGTGGAAAGATTTTGCACCTTCAGCTTTTGTAGATGTAGAAGAGCCAAAGGGATTAGGTAAGTTTAATGTTACTGCAAAATATTGGTATGAACGCAAAACCAAATTTGAAGATGCGTTAGTAAATTGCCAAGCTTTGGAGTCTTATGAAGACAGATTTTCTTGTTATGAAGAGTTGAAAGTAAACCAATTCAAAGAGAATACGGATTATAACGCAAGAATCGAAGCTAAACAAAATATAACAGGCGGAATTCCTGAAATGCAAAACCGCACTGATACAATGCTACCGATTAATAATTATATAAATACATTCTCAAACTATATGCCAAACGAGTTTAGATAGAACGATTTGCCCCTAAGCCTAAATAATAATCTTTTAGTAACTTTGCATCGTCTTCGATATTAGGGCTTTCACACACAATCACACCTTTAACATCAAAGGCTTTAAACGCTTTAAGCAAATCTTTATAATTAAAATCAGATTCTTCGAGATTTAAATGTTTCTTTTCACCTTTAGCACTATATTCTATACCCGCAATATGCGCATGGAAATTATCCAACGCAACTTGACCTAATTCATTACCAATCTGCTCAAAAATAGACGCAAACTCATCATATGTATTCCAAAACCCGTTATATCTTGCATGTATATGAGAAAAATCCACACAAGGAAGCACTGTCTCAAACTCTTTTGACAACCTGATAATCTCGGACAAATCCCCCCATTGAGTAGCTTTACCGGTAGTTTCGGGTCTAATCCATATTTTATTCCCAACCTTAGCCAAATCATCCGTAATAATTTTAATCTGTTCTCGAATTTTGCCATAAACCGTTTCTGCGTCTTGATTCAAATAAAATCCTGCATGAAAAGTTATGCTATAACCACCCAACTCATTTGTAACTTGAGCAGTTTCAATGATTCTTTGAGCACTTGCTTCGACTTTTTCTTCTTCTCTTGCATTTAAATTCACATAAAAAGGTGCGTGTGCAGTAATAATTTTTCCTGAATCTTTTATCGCACTGCTTACTGCCTCTTTGCTTTTATCAGAAATCCTGACACCGTGAACAAATTCCAGCTCCAATCCGTCAAGACCCATTTCATCATGGATTTCAAACCCTTTTTGATACCCCTTAGTCCCTGCTCTTAAAGGAACTCCCGCTGTTAAAAAATATAATTTATCCATAATACATCCTTAAAAAACTTCCCAATCAGGCTCTTGATTAATCTATTTAAATTCTTCCCCGATTTTTGGATTAACGATTCTGATAAAATCTTTGCTATCACCTATGAAAAAGCTACCAAATTGCAATACGGTAGGAACTATCAAACCCTTCGCAGTAGCAACAAAAAACTTATCGTCTTCAATTTTAGCAACCGTGCCCGCAGGATGAGGAATACAAAAAGCGTCTGAAGCAACTTCAGCTTTGATTATTTTCATCAAATTACCTCTAAACGTAGTACTGGCAATAATAAATGGATTCAATGCCCGAATAAAACGTTCAATTTCTTCTGCAGTTTGGTTGTAATTAATATAAATATCTCTTTCAGAAAGCCCTTTTCCGGATATAAAATCTCCTATAGGTTGCTTAATCCTTTGCAGAGGTTGAGTTTCATAAGATTGTAAAACCTGCAATAACAACTCAATACCCAAAACATTTAATTCATTAAACAATGTTCCCATTGTCGCTTTTGAATGAATATGATATGCCTTTTGAGCTATAATATCGCCCGTATCGAAACTCTCATCCATAAAATGAATTGTTACACCGGTTTCTGTTTCACCATTCATAATTACTCTTGAATAAGGGTTCCCGCCTCTGTATTTTGGCAACATTGAAGGGTGCACGTTTATAAACCCGTCTTTTACTGAAAGCAATAGTTCTTTCGGAATTTTATAATTAAACGAACACACAACTGCCGCATCCACATCTAATTTACGAATTTTTTCCAAAAGTTGCGGTTCATTAAGCTCATCATATTCAATAAAATTTAATCGACGAGATTTAACAAATTGTTTAAAATCCGGATACATATTATGGTCTTTTTTAGGGCCAAGAACTCCAACAACATTGACACCTGCCATCAAAAGCCCGTCAAGCCCTATATATGCCATGTCAGGAATTCCAACAAATAATATTCTCTTTTTAAACGTGTTTCTGTTAAACATATTTTCTTAAGTATAGCCTAAATTTTAGTTTTATACAAATAATTAAACTTTTATTTTCAAAACCTCTTCTACTAATTTTTGACAATCATCTACCATATTAACACAATGAGCTTTCCGTTCCGGTGAAGCCATATCGAGCCCACGAGTTAAAACTCTGCAACAAGTAGCTTTATGCATTTCAGTAAATTTTTGAATGAATTCTTTTGCTTTACTTCTTGCAATCATTTCATTTCCATACTTATTATCACGGCCGAATTGAGAACCGATAATCATTTGTGCACCGGAAATTGCGCCACACAAGCACCCAACACCCATACCTCCGGAAAAAGGGGTTGCAACCGGTAAAAGTTCTTCCGGTACTAATTTTTCATCAATCGCCCATTTTATCAAACTTTCTGAACACGAAAATCCGTTTTGAAAATATTCTGCAGCTCTCATAATTAATTCCTCTTTTATAATTACATATTACCATAAACTCTCCCCCATAGGAGAATACTTTAAAAATTTTTAAATGCTTAAAATAATTATTATGAAAAAAATTATTATTTTATTCACAATTATTTGTCTTCCTATTCTTGCATATGACGTTTATATGCCATCTGAATATTCTTACAAACAAAACGGAGACAACCTACTTTTTGTCGTTGATTTTTCAAACAGTATGGGCGAATTTTTACATCACAAAACCAAAGTAAATTTAGTCAAAGAAATGTTACGAAAAATCTTACCTCAAATTGACCCTGAAACAAAAACAGGAATAAGAGTTTACGGACATACGTGTAACATTTTTGCTTACAATGCCTGCAGAAGCTCAGAATTAATTGTACCTCTTAACAAGAACAATTCTCAAAAAATTAATTCCGCTATATCAAAATTAAGACCAAAAGGAATGACTCCAATCACATATTCATTAAAACAGTCCGTCAAAAAAGATTTTTCAAAAGAAAACGGGATGAAACACATAATTTTATTAACCGACGGAGGAGAAAATTGTGACGAAAGCCCTTGCGACTACGCAATCGAACTTATGAAAGAACGCCGAGATATAAAAATAGATGTTATAGCTTTTAATGTACATGACGCAGACGATTTAGCCCAACTAAAATGTGTTGCGGATGTTACAACAGGACGTTTTGTTGATGCAAAAACCAATGCACAACTCGTAAACTCCATGGAAGAAATGATTCTGCCACATAAACAAGTAGAAGCTCTAATTTACGGATTGAACAATTAAGACTCTGATTATCAAATAAAATTAGGCATATGTTGGTTATAAAATTCCTCAAATCTGTCTTCTAAAATTGCTTGACGAGCTTTTTGAGAAAAATTAATCAAAAACTGAATATTATGTATTGACATCAATGCTTGCGCAGTGCCCTCACCACATTTATATAAATGTCTTAAATACGCTCTGGAATGGTTTTTACAACAATAACAGTCGCAAGAATTGTCCAGCGGAGCCGAATCTTCAATAAACTGAGAATTTTTAATTTGTTTCTTACCTTCATAAGTAAAGAATGAACCGTGTCTTGCATTTCTTGTAGGTAAAACACAATCGAACATATCCACACCGTTCTTAATACCGTCCAATAAATCTTCCGGAGTTCCGACACCCATTAAATATCGTGGTTTATTATGCGGTAATAATGGTGCGGTAAGCTCTACAAAATGATTCATGGTTTCTTTATCTTCACCCACGCTTAATCCGCCTATTGCATACCCGACAGCCGGAATTGAAGAAACATACGCAGCACTTTCACGTCTCAAATCATCATAAAATGCTCCCTGACAGATAGGAAATAAAGCTTGATGAGTATTAGTTTTTGCTTTTATACATCTCTCAAGCCATCTATGAGTACGTTCCATCGCCTCTTTAGCAGTTTTATAATCACAGCCGAACGGAGCGCACCAATCAAAAGCCATAATAATATCCGCTCCGATTGATTGCTGAATTTCCATAGATATTTCAGGACTTATAAAATGCTTTTTACCGTCTTTAGGGTCTCTAAATTCAACACCTTCTTCAGTAATCTTTCTAAGATGTGCCAAAGAAAAAACTTGAAACCCGCCTGAATCAGTTAATACCGGTTTATTCCAGTTCATCCAGCCGTGAATCCCACCAAATTTTTCTATTAGTTTATGACCTGCTCTTAAATACAAATGATATGAATTTGCCAAAATTATTTGAGCTCCGGTATCATACAGATTATTATTTGTAACCAATTTTACAGTCGAATTTGTACCAACAGGCATAAATATCGGAGTTAATATATCACCATGCGGAGTATGCAAAATTCCGGCACGAGCTCCGGTTTTAGAATCCACATGGACTAATTCATAACTAAAATTATCAAATACTGAAGTCATATACTTATTCTAACAAAAAAATAAAAGATTTTACGCTAAAAAAAAGGAAAGTCTTTTAAACTTTCCTTTTTATTTTTTATAAACCTTGTTGATTATATCTTTCTTCATCATAAGCAATCAACTCAGGCATTGATTGCCAATTATCATAGATTTCTTCCGGCTTAAAATATATTCCGATTTCACGTTCAGCACTATTTAAAGAATCCGAAGCATGTATTACGTTATATTCCATAATTTGAGCAAAATCCGCACGTATAGTTCCTACATCAGCATTTAACGGATTTGTTGCACCAACCATATGACGTACACTTTCTACTGCGTTATAACCTTCTATAACCATAGCTACAATCGGTGCACTTGTAATATAATAAATCAATCTTTTGTAAAAAGGTTTTCCTACGTGTTCAGCGTAATGCTTAGCTGCAAGTTCCGGTGTAACTTGAAGTAATTTCATTGCAACGATTTTAAAACCCTTTGTTTCAAATCTCTCAATAATCTTACCGATTAACCCTCTTTTAACACCATCCGGCTTGATTGCAACAAATGTTCTTTCTTCTGTTTTCATGACCTCTCCTATTCGTTCCGCTAAGAAAATCTTCCTATCACTTTTATTAGAGCATAAATTTGCTATAAAGTAAAGAATAACCCCTTTTTTTAACCCAAAACGGTAATGATTTTTAACATTAGAATTTTAATAATAGTGCTATGAACAGTGTAAACAAACTATTAGAAACTTTAAACGGCAGTACACGACTGCACTATGATCGTTGGAGTGATATCCACGCATATAGAGGTATCGGAGATGCTTTCGCTAAAAGATGGATTTCAAACACATTACCATCCGAACTTTTATCAAGAACCCTTAAACGTGCAGTTGATTCGATTATAACTCTTAATGAAGGAAATATTTTTTATAACATTTTCCCTGACAACATTGAAACTCCAAATTATGGAGATAACTGGGGAAGGTTTGCCAACTATATTGAAATCAACAACAGAGCCATTGCAAAAATGACAGGAAATAAAACCGGCGAAGGAATTCTAAGCTCTATAAAAATACTCCCTGCCATTCCGCCGTCAGCAAAAAGTTGGGCAAATTGTATAATACTTTCTCAAATTTTTCCGAATATCTATGGTGACGGTTATAATAAACCCGCAAACGAAGAAAACTCTATATACGGTATGAAACTAAATGCCGGATACAGCGAAAATATCATCCTCCGGAACCGTGATCTTTCCGGCGAAGAACAATTTAAAGCATTTAACGATTTAGCTCATTTTAGAGGCTTAAAAACAGGTTTCAGAATAGTTATTTCCGAAGACCAAATAAAAGTCGCACACCCAAACAAAGAGGACGAAACTTTCAGATGGTGGAACAAAGAGCATGAAGAATTATTTATTCAAGAATGCGTAAAACTTATCAACACCGGCTTTGAATGCATCTTTTTCGATTCGGCAAAACATATCGGAGGATACGATTGCCAAAACTACACCGGAGTCGGTGCACTTCCGCATTATCATCAAATGCAATATATCCTTAATGAAATCCGAGCAAGAAGTAAAAACACGCATTTAAGTTTTGTTGGAGAAAAAAGTTCAGAAGATTTCGAAAGATACAGGCTCATGGGACTTACAGCAGGTACCGGATTTATTCACTTGGACGATTTTGATACTGTCAAACATTGGTCAGATAAACTCAAATACAATCGAGATTATGCCCCGGGAGCTGAAGTTTCAAACGACAACGATACCGGCGGAAGAAGTTATGAAGCACGCTTAACAAGACTTCGAAACTGTTTCTTCGGGTTCACTTTTGCTTCGGACAAACTCCCGAGTTTTATGCAAATGGAAGACCTTTTTCCGCTCAGATACGATACAAACACGCATCATCTAATGATGAGCAACCCTTCGTACTCAACAGACGGAAGTCCTGAAAGTCATTGGGAAAATTTATTTACCAAAGACGACGGCAGATTTTATAATCATCAAGCCGGAGAAATCTTTGCATTTGCGCTTAATCAATAAAACTTAGGTTATTGTTTGAGTTTCTCAGAGGTATCGCCTTGAGTACTTAAATTAGCTTTTGCAGTCTTATAATCAGCTTTCGTGCCGGTTAATTTTCCCAAATTTGCTATAAATGCTTTGGTTAATTCGTCTTTGCCGACAACTTGCCCATTTTCATTAACTTGAAATTCAAATTTGGTCGGTCTTTGATTGTCTAAACTAAAAGCAGAGTGTTGAGCTTCGTTCGCACCAACCTCCTCTGAATCAATCCAAAATTCAGCGGTTGCAACATAATAATCCTTTGCTCCATCTTCTGCGTCCGGAGCCACCTTAACTTCTTCGGTTTCTCCCACATACCAATATATTCCGTCAGCCGCTTGAGCTTTCCAGAATCCGGTAGCCTCATCAAGAGTAATAGGGTCACTGCCATCATCTGTTGGCATTAACTCCAATTGAGACAAAAATAACCTCGGGAATTTTTGCGAACCTCGATATTGTGCTACATCCGTAAACCCTTCTGCGAACGGAACGCTATCACAACCCAAAGCTACACAATTTACTCCATCTATTCTTTGTCCGTAATAAAATCCGGGATCATTGATTAATGCAGAAGTTATATCAGATGCTGTTTTATAAGCTTTTACAACATTAGCCTTACGCTTATCCGGCATCAAATCACCAATAGCAGGTGCTGCCAATGCTGCAACGATTCCGACAATACCCATTGCCAAAATAATTTCTGATAACGTAAAACCTAATTTTTTCATATTCTTAAAGCCCTCATTGATATACATGAATTATAACATATATTCTAAAGTTTTTCTCTTGTTAAGCTATGTAACAAATTCTCGAACAATTTAACTATGCGGATGTGCAGAGTCATAAACTTCTTGCATATGTTTCATCGAAATATGCGTATAAATTTGTGTATTAGAAATCCCCGCATGACCTAACAATTCTTGAACAACTCTTAAGTCGGCACCGTTTTCAATAAGTCGAGTCGCAAAACTATGCCTGAAAACGTGCGGAGTAACTTTTTTCGGCAATTCTATTTTTTCCACAACTTCATTGATTGCTTTTCTTATGGTTTTATTTTGCAATCTATATCCCGTACTGTTTATAAACAAAGGTGAATTATCCGTTATTTCACCTATATCATATCCGGGTGCCAAAAGTTTTCGAACCGTTGCAATATATTGAGTCAAATAGTTTTTTGCCCGTTCAGAAATCAATACAATCCTTTCTTTTGCACCTTTACCAAAAACCTTGATTTCATTTTGTTCAATATTCAAATCTCCGAAATTAAGATTACTTAATTCAGACACACGCATGCCGGTTGCCCACAAAAGCTCAAGAATAACTTTATTTCTGAACCCTGCCGGAGTATCAATTTTAATATTATTCAAAATTTGTTCAACCTCTTCAACCGTCAAAAATTTCGGCAGGGATTTAGGTCTTTTTGGTGCTGATAATGAAACCGCCGGATTTGAATCAATATACCTTTCTCTGAACAAAAATTTATAAAAGGTTCTGATTGAAGCAATTTTTCTTGCAACGGTTGTTTTTTTATAATCAAACCTTTGAATAAAATGCAAATATTCTCTTAATTTATTAAAATCAACCTCTAATAAATCATGCCCGTTAAGCCACAGAATAAAACTTACTATATCCGAAACATAGGCGTTAACGGTGTGCTCCGAAAAATTCCGTTCCACACTTAAATACGTTTTAAACTCTTCAATAAATTCTTTCTCTTTATTATTCAAAACCAACCTACAAAAATGATTCAAATTTACATTTTAACTTAATTATTATACAATAATTTTAATCGAGATAGAAGTAACAAGCAGTATGAACATATTTAAAACATTTGAAACCTTTCTAAAAGAACCATTAAGCATATTAAAAGAAAATTTTATTCAAATAGTTAGTGTACAAACTAATAATATATTCACTGCAAAACCTTCTATTGATATAAGTTTTACTAAAGACAAAACGCAAATAACCGTAGTTAACAATGAAAAACTCTACAATTTGCTCACATTAGTTCAACACAGAACAAAACAAAAACAGAACAAAGAAGAAAACCAAAAAATTGAAAGCTAATCTATGAAACAACTTAACGCAAATTTCGTTATAAGTGCTGAAAAATTATCACAATGTCCCGATTTTCCATTGCCGGAATTTCCTTTATTAGGACGTTCTAATGTTGGAAAATCATCATTTATAAACGCTTTAGCAAACAACAAAAAAATTGCAAAAACCTCAAATACACCCGGAAAAACCAGATTAATAAACTTTTTCAATTTTTCAGAAAAATTTATTGTTGCAGATTTACCGGGATACGGTTATGCAAAAGTTTCAAAAGAAGCTCAAGCAAGATGGCAAAAATATTTGGAAGAATACTTACTAAACAGAGAACAAATTAAATCCTTAATCCAGTTTATTGATGCAAGACACCAAATTCAAAAAAACGATTTACAAATGAGAGAATGGGTCAAAACATATAACTTACCGATTTTCACAATTGTAACAAAAATTGACTACATTCCTCGTTCTAAAGTACAAAAAGTTATATCCGAGGTAAAAAAAGAATTTGGAGGAGATGTTCTTCCTTTTTCATCAACAGATAGATTCTACTGTGAAAAAACCATCGATTATTTACTTAATTTATGCAACTAGTTTCAAAAGGGGAGGCAACAAGTGTTTAAACCGATAGAAAAATCGGACTTATCGCAAATTTCTTTAACAGGAATTCGAGCTATAATTCTTTTAGGTTTATTGAGCAAACGCCCGAGAACCTTTGAAGAAATTAAGAATGCCTATATTTACTACAATGTCATGGAAGAATCTAATTCCGATGATATTATAAGAATAGATATAAACACTCTAAAACATATGGGTTGTGATATTTCTCGTTGCTCAAACAAAACACACGAATACACACTTGAAAAACATCCTTTCTCGATATTTGTCACAAGCGATGAAATAAAAATTCTAAAAAAAACATACAAAAAATTCAAAACATCCGCAGATTTAAGCACTTTATTGGAATTAGATAACTTTTTTAAAAAACTAGCAAAATATATTTATGACGACGAGATAAAGGAAGAATTCTTAGGCATATCGTTTATTAAACACTACGAAATTGAGTTTATATCAAAGCTAATTGATGATTGCAAGCAAAACATGATTTTAACATTGATGTACAAAAAACCTACATCAAACACAGATACAAGAAAAGAAATTATTGCTCAAAAACTTGTAACCGAAAATGACAAAATTTATCTATACGGTTTTGATTTAGATAAACAAAAACAAACCGTCTTAAACATAAAACGTATTAAAGCAATAATCGGCAGAAGACTTTCTAAAAAGACTCCATCAATAAAATCAACTAAAGTTATATTTCAATTAAAATCTAATATGACAAATCAGCTTTCGGATCAAGAACACATAATAAGTTCTTCCGATGATACGTCAATTGTTGAAGGAATTTATTATAACAACTTTTTGGCTATGCAACGAATGCTTTCTTTCGGGCCGGCTTGCATTGTAATGGAACCTGCGGAATTTAAAAAAGATATTATCGAAAAACTAAAAGAAATGAGAGATATTTATGACTAACAATATTGCTTCTAAAAAAAATATTTCCTCTATGCAAGTTTTAAAAACATTATTGGTGTTAATGGAAAACAATTACACAATGCAAGAGTTGATACAAAAACTTAACGAAAAAGAATCTAATCCTGTATTCAACAACAGCGTTGTAAGCAAATACATAAACACTTGCAGATACTGCGGTTTCGAAATCAATAAATTTTATAATAAGTATTACGTAACAAAAGTTCCTTTTGGCTTGGAATTAGCACCGCATGAGTTAGATTTAATCCAACAATTACAAAGTTCCGCAAAATTAACACTTTCTGCAAAACCGCTAAAAATATTTAATGAGTTCTTACTAAAAATCAGTCAATTTTCAAATAAACGATTGCAAAAAGTTCAACAAAAAACTTATGAATTAACAAAAGAATTATTCAAAAAAGCCATCGAAGAAAAAAGATATATTTCACTGTTATACAGAACAAAGATAATCAGAGAATGTCAACCGATTGATATCATTGAATCTGACGGAAAAATCAAGTTTAACGTAATTTATAATAACAAACAGCGCTCAATTATTATTGAAAGACTGACAGGAATTCAAATCCAAGAAAATAAATTTGCACAACAAGAAATCACAACTCCGTTAAGTTATAAAATATATAATCCATTAGCAGAAAGATATGAAATAAAAGAAAATGAAAGATTAACCGAGAAAAAAGACGATTATATCGTTATTGTTAATGACGGTGAACCTAAAGATGAGCTGTATTCAAGGCTTCTTCGTTATGACAGTCTTTGCGAAATAATAACTTTTAAACCTCGCCAAGAAATGAAAAATATTATTACAAAAATGCTTGAAAATTATGGTGAATAAAATGTGTTTAGTTGTCGATATCGGAAATACAAACGTGACCTTCGGAGTTTTTAAAAATGACACTCTTACCGAGGTTTTCAGATGCGAATCAAACAAAAATAATAACCAAGATTTTTACGAACAATTTTTATCTGAAAATATCAAAAATTACAATGTTAATTCTTGTATAATAGCATCGGTTGCAGATGAAATAACACACATTATAAAACAAACTTGTGACAAAGTTTTTCAACTTGATTCTTTTATCCTGAACCCTGATTTCGATTTCAAAATGGATATTAATGTTCAAAACCCTAATAGCGTTGGTATCGACAGGCTTATAAACGCATTTAATGCAAAAAGAAAATTCCCTCTTCCGCTAATTGTTGTTGATATAGGCTCTGCAACTACCTTTGACATAGTATCAACAAAAGGCGATTTTATCGGCGGAATCATAATGCCCGGTTTAAACATGCAAATCCAAGCATTATACTCAAAGACGTCAAAACTTCCTTCAATCAACTTGGAAGAATGTAAAAAAGCTATAGGAAATTCTACCGAAAACGCAATTTTATCAGGAGTAGTTTTAGGCTCAGCCTCAGCTATTTCAGGACTTTTAAAGCAATGTGAGGCAGAACTCGGGGAAAAACCGACAATTATAGCAACAGGCGGACTTTGTAAGTTCATGGCAGAGTATTTACCGAACAAATTTGATTATGTAGAACCGAATTTGACATTAGAAGGTTTATACCAAGTTTTAAAAAACAAATAAAATGCTTGGAATATAAGCTGACTTTGAGTCCTGTTCAAAAGTTCCGTCTTAGAATGTTTTTTCATGTAAAGTTATCTTAACAAACACAAAATTTTGAACCTAAAAAACTTTACAATTTTTTCTATTTAAAATAGTATGTTAGTATATTGTTAATAGTATAGTTATAAAAAAAGAGGAAAAATCGTGGATAATTTAGGACCAGATATTTACAGACAAAGTGAAAACACTCCAAATCCTAATGATTTGGTATATGGCATGTTTTCTTCAACAGATAATGTAACTCAACCTACACCGGCTCCTGGTATTAGCCCTGCAAAAATCAAAGTTATCGGTGTTGGTGGCGGTGGCGGAAACGCTGTTAACAGAATGATTAAATCAGGATTAACAGGTGTTGAATTCTGGTTAATGAATACAGATTTACAAGTGTTGCAATATTCAACTTGCAAAAACAAAATTCAACTTGGTGCTAAATTAACTAACGGTCTTGGTGCCGGCGGAGAGCCTCAAGTTGGTGAAAAAGCGGCTGAAGAAGCACAACAAGAAATCACACAAGCAATTGAAGGCGCAGACATGGTATTCGTTACCGCAGGTATGGGTGGTGGAACCGGTACCGGCGCAGCTCCAATCGTTGCTAAGATTGCAAAAGATTTAGGAATTTTAACAATCGGTGTTGTTACAAAACCTTTCTCTTTCGAAGGTAAAAGAAGACAAAACCAAGCTCAACAAGGTTTAGAAAAACTTAGAGAATCTGTTGATGCATTAATTGTTATTCCAAACGACAAATTATTAGACGTAGTTGACAGAAGAGTATCTCTTCAAGAATCATTCATCGTTGTTGATGAAGTTCTTTTAAGAGGTGTTCAAGGTATCTCTGATATCATCACAATTCCTGGATTGATTAACGTTGACTTTGCTGACGTTAAATCAGTAATGCAAGCTTCAGGTTCTGCATTAATGGGTATCGGTCGTGGTACAGGCGAAGGCAGAGCAATTGAGGCAGCTAAAATCGCTATCAATTCTCAACTTCTTGAAACTTCAATCAATGGCGCATCAGGTGTTATTGTTAATATTACAGGCGGACCTGATATGACATTACATGAAGTTACTGATGCTACAAACATCATTAACGATGCAGTGTTGGATGATGCAAGAGTTATTATCGGTGCGGTAGTTGATGACAACATCCAAGGCGAAATCCAAATTACTGTTATTGCAACAGGTTTTGATTTACGTTCTCAAATGCCAATTGAAGAAAAAGTTGAAAGCCGTTCAATCAGCGCAGCTGAATTCTTCAGCGGAGCATTCAACTCTACAGCTGCTCCAAAAGCACCTACAATGACTAATTTCTCAGAAATCCAAATTCCTGATTTCCTAAGAAAATAGGTAGTTGTTTTAAATAAATAAAAAACGAGGCGGACAAAAGTTCTCCTCGTTTTTTTATTCTATTAAATATTAATTCAACACAAAAATTCCGGCATTTAAATATGTTGCAAAAAGAATCCAAACCAAATACGGAATCAAAAGCAATCCTGCTTTTTTTGAAACTTTGCAAAATTCAACAATATTCCAAATAACCAAAACATCCAGAAGAATTATTACAACTAAAGCTAACCCGATGTTCATCATCCCGAAAAATATCGGAGTCCACACGAGATTTAAAACAAATTGCAAGAAAAATAATACACAACCCCAAGATTTATCCTTTACGGACGGAGTTATGGCATATATAAACAATGAGATTAGCATTGTTATATATAACACTGTCCAAACAGGAGCAAAAAGCCATCCGGGAGGAGCTAAAGGGGGTTGAATTAAAGTTTTGTACCAGTCATAATTAAACATAACTACAGTATAAATACAATTTTATATTTTTACATTAGCCACTTCGGCGCAAAATTATTTTTTACAAGTTTTCATAAAACAAAAGGAGATACTATGTTTATAAATGCATTAAACAATTCAACAATAAATTTTGAAAAAAGAAGAGTAAAATTTCACACAGGAAAATTGCATGACGGATTTACTGCGGTTTCCGAAAAAACCAAAAGGCATCCCATGCAAAATGCAAATAAGAACAAAGCTTTACAAAATCGCTACGAACGAGAAGTTTTAAAAGCTTATAATAACGACCCCTCAAATCGTGTAAGGGATGGTTTAAACAAACTCGAAAGCGAAACTGAACGCTTAGAACAAGAATACTATCATGCTCTAATGGGTATTGACATTAACCACAGCAAAGTAACTAAACAGAAATTTAAATAATTTCCGTAACAAAAGCAACCCATTGATCTTGATGGATTGTATCAATAATTTTTAAGCCGTGTTTTTCAATTGCTTCAAGAACAACCGGCTTTTTTTCATCTAAAATACCGCTTAATACAAGCTTTGCATTCGACTTCATTATGTTTTTTAAAT